>JBAVCA010000196.1:0-2099 GCA_049586475.1 Nocardioides sp. | reverse complement strand
GCTCACATGCTCGCCAACTACGACGGCGTGCTGAAGGTCGACGGCGAGGTCGGCAACAAAAAGCTGTACGACCCGCGCGCCTGGGGCAAGGCCGCCGAAGCCGGCATGTCTGCCCGCGTCGTCGAGGCCTGCGAGAACCTCCGCTCAGCCGGCCGCAAGATCTGATCTCGTCGTCAATTGGGATAGTCCCTGACCTTTCGCACGCCTTCCTCGGCGTGTCGCGTGCAGAACGTCGGGGACTATCTCGCTGCTGCCCCGCAGACCTCGTCCGGCGGGGCGGGGGTCATGATGGGGTCATGAGCTCTTTCGGCGACCTGATGGCCGGCCCACCGGCCACCCACCTTCCCCACGACCCCGCCTCCGACGCGCTTGCCTCGGGCACCAGCCCGGTCGACGCGGTCCGCAAGTTTCCCGCCTCCCCGATCGCCTGGGCGGCCCTGGCCTCCGAGGCCGTCGCCTCAGAGAGCGACCCCGTGATCGTCTACGCCTACAGCCGGGTCGGCTACCACCGCTCGCTCGACATGCTGCGCCGCAACGGCTGGAAGGGCCACGGCCCGGTGCCGTGGGAGCACGAGGGCAACCGCGGTTTCCTGGTCTGCCTCTCGCTGCTGGCCAAGGCCGCACGCACCATCGGCGAGACCGACGAGTGGGAGCGGTGCTCGGAGTTCCTCCGCGACTCCAGCCCCACGGCGTACACCGAGCTGCTGGGCTGAGCCGCTCTCGCTGCTTGTAACGCACCGTTACGTTCACTTACCGGCTGCTCGACGGGCTGGTTAGCAGGCGTAACGGTGCGTTACATGGATGCGAGGCCCCCGCGCCGTCAGCCGCCAAGCAGCTCGCGAACCTTCGAGGCACCCAGCGCCAGGAACAACGTGGGCAGCCGCGGTCCCCGCTCGGCGTCGACCAGCAGCCCGTAGAGCAGACGGAAGAATTCCTTCTGGTCGGCCTTCACCTCGTCGGTCGGGGCGGCGTCCAGCGCCAGACCTCGAGCGAGCTTGGGTACGCCGTAGATCAGGGACGTCACCGGCTCCAGCTCGAGCTCAGCAGGGAGCCGGTCGAGCAGGTGTGTCAGCCAGCGCTGCTCGTCGCCCGACAGTGACCCGAGCCGCTCGGTGTCGGGGGCGCTGCGCACGGTCGTGCGGTCCTCGGGCGGCAGGTCGGCGGTCCAGGCCATCGCCTTTGCCAGGCGCGGCTCGAGGTCGGAGACCGACTCGTGCGGGAAGCCAGCGGTTCCGACGGTGCGCGAGATCAGCTCGGCCGAACCAGCGGTCACGTCAGCCACTGAGGACAGCAGCCGGAAGGGCGTGACGACGTCGGGAGTGGCCAGGACGCCGGCGGCGGCGGTCGACGTCGCCCGCTCCCAGGCGAGCACGGCGACGTCTCGCTTCGACGGGTCGCTGGCCTTGCGGGTGAGGGAGTCCCACTCGTCGTACAGGCGCACGACCTCGGCACCGAGGTCGATCGTGAAGACCTGCTTGGGCTGACGTCGGACGTAGAGCCAGCGCACCATCGGCGCCTCCAGGATCCGGAGCGCGTCGGCCGCGGTCGGGACCCCGCCGCGCGAGGAGGACATCTTTGCCATCCCCGCCACTCCGACGAACTTGTAGGCGACGAACGACGGCGCACGCCAGCCGAACGTCGGCTGCACGAGCTCCTTGCCCACCGTGTACGACGAGCCAGGCGTCGCGTGGTCATCGCCGCCGGGCTCGAAGTCGACTTTCTCGAAGGCCCAGCGCATCGGCCAGTCGACCTTCCAGACGAGCTTTCCCTCGTCCTGGGTCGCGAGGTTGGTGACGCCCTCGAATCCGCAGGACTCGCACAGGTAGGCGAGGTCGTGGCTCTCGTCGTCGTAGCTGGTGAGGGTGACGGTGTCCCGACCGCACTGACGGCAGTAGGGCTTGTAGGGGAATCGAGCCAGGGAGTCGGCGGTGGACGACGCCCCCGACCCCGCTGCGCTCTCGACCTCGTCGTCGGCCTCAGTCGGCGGCGCCTTCGTGCGGAAGCGATCGATCACGGCTTCGATGTCGGCACGTTGGGCCTCTGCGTGCAGGACCTGGGAGCGGTAGGCACCTGAGGTGTACATCGCGCTCTGGGAGACC
>JBAVCA010000195.1:0-6949 GCA_049586475.1 Nocardioides sp. | reverse complement strand
TGTCGAGGGTCTCGTGCTCCTGGGCGTAGTAGCCGACCTTCAGGCCATGACCCGGGACGATCCGCCCGGTGTCGGGTTGGTCGACGCCGGCGAGGATGCGCAGCATGGTTGTCTTGCCCGCACCGTTAAATCCGAGGATGACGACGCGCGAGCCCTTGTCGATGGCCAGGTCGACGTCGGTGAAGACCTCGAGCGAACCGTAGGACTTCGAGAGCTCGGAGGCCATGAGGGGCGTCTTGCCGCAGGGTGCCGGGGCGGGGAACTTGATGCGCGCGACCTTGTCGGCCTGCCGTTCGCCCTCGAGTCCGGACATCATCTTCTCGGCGCGCTTGAGCATCGACTGGGCAGCCTGGGCCTTCGAGGCCTTGGCGCGCATTCGGTTGGCCTGGTCGGTGAGCGTCTTGGCCTTGGTCTCGGTGTTGGCCCGCTCCCGCTTGCGACGCTTCTCGTCGGTCTCGCGCTGCGTGAGGTAGTTGTGCCAGCCCATGTTGTAGACGTCCATGACCATCCGGTTGGCATCGAGGTGCATGACCTTGTTGACGGTCTCCTCGAGCAGGTCGTTGTCGTGACTGATCACGATGAAGCCGCCCTTGTGCGACTTCAGGAACTGTCGCAGCCACACGATCGAGTCGACGTCGAGGTGGTTGGTCGGCTCATCGAGGATCAGCACCTCGGCGTCGGAGAACAAGATGCGCGCGAGCTCGACCCGCCGACGCTGGCCGCCGGAGAGAGTCTTCAGCTGCTGGTCGAGGATCCTGTTCTCGATCCCGAGGCTGGCCGCGATCGTGGCGGCCTCGGACTCGGCGGCGTAGCCGCCTCCGGCCTGCATCTCGTCCTCGGCGCGGGTGTAGCGACGCATCGCTTTCTCGCGCAGGCTCGCGTCGTCGCTGCCCATGTCCTGCTCGGCCTGACGCAACCGACGTACGACGTCGTCGAGGCCGCGGGCACCCAGGATCCGATCACGCGCCAGGACCTCCGGGTCACCGGTGCGGGGGTCCTGCGGGAGGTAGCCGACCGCTCCGTTGTTGGTGATCGATCCGGAGGCCGGCACCGCCTCGCCGGCCAAGATCTTGGTCAGCGTGGTTTTCCCCGCACCGTTGCGGCCGACGAGGCCGACCTTGTCGCCCGCTCCGACCCGGAAGGAGACGTCCTCCATCAACAGGCGGGCGCCGGCGCGGACCTCGAGCTGGTGGGCGGTGATCATGACGTGCAAAATCTCTCTGTCGGACATGCAGGTTGCAGACGGGCGGAGGGGCGCAATCACCTCGGCGACGCCTAGTCTGTCAGTCATGCGATTCAACCCGAAGTCCCGGCTCGACACCGGTCGGGTCTCCGACGCCGGCCAAGGCCGCGGCGGACGACGCTCTGGCTCCCGCTCCGGCTCCTCGAGTGGGCTCCCCATCCCCGGCGGAGTCGCCGGTGGCGGCAGTGTCCTCGGCATCATCATCGCGGTTGTCATCTTCTTCGTCTCCAGCCAAGGAGGTGACACAACTCTCCCCGGCTCGAGCGGCGGTGGTGGCCTGGATCCTGGCGCTTTCGGCGATACCGGTCGCTACGACCGGTGCAAGACCGGTGAGGACGCCAACGAGAGCCCCGACTGCGCTCGCGTGGCTGTGGAGAACTCGCTGACTGCTTTCTGGGCCGACGAGCTCGGCTCCGGTTTCCGCCCGGAGAAGCAGATCGTGACGTTCTCTGGGGGGATCGACACCGGGTGCGGGGGCGCGACCTCAGCCGTCGGACCCTTCTACTGCTCTGCGGATGAGACCATCTACCTCGACGACGCCTTCTTCTCCGACGTCCTGGTCGGGCAGCTCGACGGCCCGCGCGGCGCGTTCGTCGAGCCGTACGTGCTGGCTCATGAGTACGGCCACCACATCAGCTACCTCATCGGCAGCCTGGGCAAGGTCACCGGCGAGACCGGCCCGCAGAGCAGCGGCGTGCGCCTCGAGCTCCAGGCCGACTGCTTCGCGGGCGTGTGGACCAAGCACGCCACCGAGACCAAGGATGCCGAGGGCAACGTGCTGCTGCTCGAGCTCAGCCAGGAAGACATCGACACCGCCCTCGCGGCCGCCAAGACCGTGGGCGACGACTACATCCAGCAGCAGGGTGGCGGGCGGATCGACGAAGAAGTCTGGACTCACGGTTCCTCCGAGCAGCGCATGAAGTGGTTCATGGTCGGCTACGACCAAGGCACGATGGAGGTATGCGACACCTTCTCGATCAACCGCGTCTGAGCTGGGGCAGAGATGACCCGCTGAGGCGGTGAGTGTCCTGCGTCTGTCGGGGAGCTGCGCACCGGGAGATCCACGGCACCCCACCGTGTCGCACCCTGGATCAGGCGATTCCGCGCAGCGCGCACACGCCCAACAGGTGCGTCCTACCACCCGAGCAACGCCTCGATCTGCGCGAATTGACGCTGCAGCGTTCGGAGATGAGGTGCCACGGCTGGGTGGCGGTACTTCGAAGCCAGCGCCCCCTCCCCCGACGTGACGCGTGCCAGCGCCCACTCAGCGCGCCCCAGCGCGGTGTAGACAGCTGTGATCTGTGCGCCTAGTGCGCATTCCTCGCGGCCGGCGATCCCGGTCGGCATCCCCATCAGGTACGCATCGAGCAGCGGCTCGAACCCTTCGCGGGTGCTCAGTGAGAGGAAGCCGAGGTCGCCCCCGGCCGGCCCGGTGCCCAGTGTCGCCCAGTCGATCGCCTGCGCATCGTCGCCGCGGCGTCCTGGGACGTTGGCCAGGGTCGGATCTCCGTGCTGCGGCACCTGCGGCAGGGAGTCGAGGGTGTCGAGGAACGACTCGCGACGCGCCCAGAGGGCGTCGGCGATGTCGGCGACCGTGGTCCGGGCGAGAGTCGGCCAACCGCCGGCCCTGCGGTCCGTCGCGGCGAGACGCGAGCGCAGCAGGTCGCGCGCCAAGAAGATCGGGCGCGGCAGGTCGGAGCCTGCGAAGCGTCCGAGTGACATCGCGACGAACAGCCCGGTGATCGCGGCGTCCTCCACCCACTCGCGCGTGATCGTGATCCCCTCGACGTCTTCCTCGACGGTGGCCGGAGCAGCGCAGAGGCCTACGGTCGCTGCGGCGATCCCGGTCGACAGCACGTCGGCCTCGCGGCGCCAGTACGTCGAGTGGCGCGGATCGCTGAGCTCCGCGGGGTCGTGGGTCGACGGCGCGCAGAGCCGCTTGATCACGACCGGGCTGTCCCCCACCGCGGCGCGCCAGACCCCGACGGTTGACGGGCCGGCACCTCTGGGCAGCGCCACCCACCCCGGCTCGGGCTCGAACATGGCTCTGACGCTACAAGACCTACCGGCCTCGATCCGGCACATTCAGGCGTTGACGACGCCCACCTGCACCGCGCTCGCGTCCTCCACGGCCTGCTCGAGCACCCTGCGTCGAGGGTCAGGGACCGCCAGCCACGGGGCCGCGACCACCAGGTCGCGCAGCCGGGCATCAGCCAGCACCTCCTCGACGGCCGGACGGTCTCCGCCTGTGATCACCGGCCCGGTGCAGCCGCCGAGGATTCGCGCCGCGTGCTCGGCCGCTGCCTCGTAGGCCTGACGCGCCTGGTTGTCACGTCGGCGTGCGAAACGCTGTTGTGACTGGCCTCCGGCTTTCGTGCGCCCCTGCACGTGCCGCTGTCCGGTCTTGGACTCGCCCATCGTGACGCCGGCGAGGCGGGCCATCGCGAATCCGCCCTTGCGGACCAGCAGCACACCCCAGTCGTCTGGGGTCGTGACGGCTCGGGCCAGGTCGCCCGGGTCGGCGGGGCCCTCGTAGGCGAGGCCGAAGGGCAGCCGCGCTGCGAAGGAGGACCCGTCAGCAGCCGTGCCGGTCAAGCCACCGTCCACCACGTCGTACGTCGTGGCGCCGTGACCGCGCTCGAAGTTGTCACACCAGCGCTCCCATCGAGCGGGAGGCACGCAGACGAGGGGCACGCAACGAACCTACTGGTCGCCGGGCCTCGAGCACGTCGATCGACCCGGGCGAGGCGTTCACCGAAGAAAACTAGAGCACCCCGGTCTGCGGTCGCACCCGGTTATCCCGCGCGGTCCGCACCCCGGGTCCGCCCCCGCAACAGGTCGAGGGTCCAGTAGCGACACCGGTCACGCTCCTGGTGCTCGACTCCTCCTCCATCGACCCACGACCAGGCATCGACGGCGGCCAGCCCGGGGCGCGCCACCCAGCCGAGTCGTCGAAAGAGCGGGAGCGCCTCGTGGTTGTCAGGCGCGACCGCCAGCCCCAGCACCTGGCTCCCGTGCTCCTGAGCGATCCCCGCCGCCGCACCCATCAGCGCCGTCGCGACGCCGCGACGGCGAGCTCGCTCCGCGACTCCCAAGGCGCTCACCTCGTGATGATCACCGAGCACGGCCACCACATCCTCGTGACGGCTGTGTCTCAGCACGAGCACGTGACCGACCACCGAGTCGCCGTCCCAGGCGAGGAGGTAGGTCGCCTCTTCGGCCAGCTGCCTTCTCCAGCGAGCCTCGTGGAAGCCGTTGGGGCCGGTCGGCAGAGCAAGCTCTGCTGCCGCAACGTCCAGCGCTCCGGTGCAGGGTCGCACCTCGACGGGCAGGTGGTCGCGCGAGAGCGACCGGTGGAACCACACCGTCTGCCAGTGCCACTCCGGGCCGGCCTGGCGCCAAGTCTCGGACCAACCCAGGGCGCGGTAGAAGGCCAGCGCCTCGGGCTGGTGGTCCCCGACGTCGAGCAGCAGGTCGGTGAGACCTCGACGCCGAGCGCAGTCCTCGAGCCTGGCCATCACCTGCCGAGCCACGCCGCGTCGCCGGGCGGCCGGGTGCACCCGGATCCGCACCAGCCGGCCCAGGTGTGGTCGGCCCCGTACCGGGCGCAGGCCCCCGGCTCCGAGCATGTGCCCGCCCTGCTCAGCGACCAGCAGGTCACCACCGTGGGCCAGCACGGACGCCTGCGGGTCGACGAGCTCTGGAGGGCCCGAGGGTGGAACGCGACGCGGAGGCAGCGGCAACGGCACCGTCGCGTCCTCGGTCACCCCGGCGTCGGGCAGATGAGCCAGCGCCCACAGAGCGGGGAGGTCGTCGGGCTCGAACGCGCGTACCTCGATCATCGCCCCACCCTGTCAGCCGGAGCCGCACGGTGGAACCCCAACGATCAGTGGCGCTCGGTCAGACGTTGAAGCCGAGTGCGCGCAGCTGCTCACGGCCGTCAGGGGTGATCTTGTCGGGGCCCCACGGCGGCATCCACACCCAGTTGATGGCCACGTCGTTCACGAGACCCTCGAGGGCGGAGTGGGTCTGGTCCATGATGACGTCGGTCAGCGGGCAGGCCGCCGAGGTCAGCGTCATGTCGAGCACGCAGTTGCTGCCCTCGTCGAGGTGCACGTCGTAGACGAGGCCGAGGTCGACCACGTTGATGCCGAGCTCGGGGTCGACGACGTCCTTCATCGCCTCGGTGACGTCGTCGACGGTGACCGTCGCCGTGCCGCCGGCGCCTTGCGCCTCGGGTACCTCGGGAAGGTCGCTGTGGTCGATGCTGGGGGTAGCGGCTGATTCAGCCATTGGTTGCCTCCTGGGTTTGGGCGGTGGCGTCTTTCCAGGCCATCCACGACAGTAGTGCGCACTTCACGCGCGCGGGGAACTTGGCGACGCCGGCGAAGGCGATGCCGTCCTCGAGGACGTCCTCGTCGGGCTCTACCTGGCCCTTGCCCTGCATCAGGGTGAGGAAGTTCTCGTGGATGGCTAGTGCCTCGTCGACCGTCTTGCCGATGACCAGGTCTGCCATCACCGAGCACGAGGCCTGGGAGATCGAGCAACCCAGGGCGTCGTAGGAGACGTCGGCGACCACTCCGTCCTCGAGGTTGACGCGCATCGTGATCTCGTCGCCGCAGGTCGGGTTGACGTGATGCACCTCGGCCCCGAACGGCTCGCGCAGACCGGCGTGCAGCGGGTTCTTGTAGTGATCCAGGATGATGTCCTGGTACAGGCTGTCGAGGTCCTGCTGGGGCGTGTTCGTCATCTCATCAACTCAACTTGAAGTATGAGCGGGTGTATTCCAAGGCCTCGACCATGGCGTCGATCTCGGCCGGGGTCGTGTACAGGTAGGCCGACATCCGCGTCGAGCTCTGGACGCCGTAGCGCGCGTGGGCAGGCTTGGCGCAGTGATGTCCGGCGCGCACAGCCACGCCGCGCGCGTCGAGCACCTGGGCGATGTCGTGCGGGTGCACTCCCTCGAGCTCGAAGGAGATCGCGGACCCACGCTCGGCCGGGTTCAGCGGGCCCATCACCCTCAGGCCCGGGATCGTGGCCAGCCCGTCGAGGGCGTAGGACGTGAGCACGTGCTCATGGCGACGGATGGCGTCCAGACCCAGCTCGGAGAGGTAGTCCACGGCCGCGCCCAGGCCCACCGCCTCGACGATCGGCGGGGTGCCGGCCTCGAAACGGTGCGGGATCGGTGCGTAGGTCGAGGACTCCATCCGAACGGTCTCGATCATCTCGCCACCACCGAGGAACGGCGGCAGCTGCCCCAGGAGCTCTGCCCGCCCCCACAGCACGCCGATCCCGGTAGGGCCGACCACCTTGTGACCGGTGAAGGCGATCAGGTCCGGCCGGTCGGCAGCCGGCATGGCGGCGAGGTCGATCGGCATCTGCGGGGCCGCCTGCGAAGCATCGACCACGACGATCGCACCCACCTCGTGGGCCCGTCGGGTCAGCTCCGCGACCGGGTTGATGGTGCCGAGCATGTTCGACACCCAGGTGAAGGCCACGACCTTGGTGCGCTCGGTGATCAGCTCGTCGATGTTCGACAGGTCGAGATGGCCGTCGTCGGTGAGGCCGAACCAGCGCATGCTCGCGCCCTTGCGCTGGCTGAGCAGCTGCCACGGGACGATGTTGGAGTGGTGCTCCATCTCGGTGATGAGGATCTCGTCACCGGGCCCCACCGCGTGCTCGTCGCTCGCCCACGCCAGTGAGTTG
>JBAVCA010000194.1:0-6368 GCA_049586475.1 Nocardioides sp. | reverse complement strand
TGCCGGCGGTGTCCATCGTCTCGGCGATCGCCGCCCGAGGCGAGGCCCCGCTCCCCATCCGCGCTGCGCGGTAGCGCACCACGAGGAAGAGCGCGTAGTCGATCCCGAGCGCCAGGGCGAACATCATCGCGAAGTTCATCGCCCAGATCGAGACCGGCACGAGCTGGTTGATCAGCACCAAGGAACCTGCCGAGGCGACCAGTCCCGCCAAGGTCAGCAACAGCGGCAGCCCCGCGGCGACCAGGGCACCGAAGGCGAGCACGAGGATCGCCATCGTGACGGGCCACGAGATCATCTCGGACTTCAGCATGGCCTCCAGGTTGGCCTCGTTGAAGTCTGACCACAGCAGTGAGGCCCCCGTGGGGTTCACCTCGATGCCGTCGCCGGAGAGCTCCTGCAGAGGCTCCTTGAGGTCATCGGCGGCGCGCACCATCTCGTTGGTGTCGGCCCCAGCACCACCGAGCAGCACGATCGTCGTGCCGTCCTGGCTGATCGGCGCCCCGGACTCCGGCCCGAAGACGTTGGAGATGCGTGCGTCGGCCTCGAGGATCGCCATCGCCTCGGCGACGATCCCGGCGCCCGCACCGTCGGCCAGCGCGCCGTCGGTGGAGTGCACCACCACCTGGATCGCCGAGCTGGCGTTTCCGCCGAAGCTCTTCTCGGCTGCTTCACGCACACTCACGGACTCCGAGCCGTCGGCCTGCCAGCCCGCGCCGGAGAGCTCGGACTCGACGCGCGGCGCGAAGATCCCCAAGCCGACGACCAGCAGGACCCAGATCGCAGCGGTGAGGCGACGATGGTTGGCCACGGCAAGGCCGAGCCTGCCCAGCGGCCCGGCAGCGATGGTCTCGCTGGTCGGGTCAGCACCCCTGGAATGCTGTGGCCTGTCAGTGATCGTCGTCATGCGGCTGCTCCTCGTCTAACGCCAGGTCAATTCTGTGATGACACTACAGCAACCCCCCGGGGGGTTCCATTCCAGCTTCCTGGAATGGCGCATCCCAACCCGGAGTACCGCTGACCCCTAAGGTCAGACCTCCTGACCGGCGAGGAGGGTCACGATGAACGAGGCGATCGACCTGGTGGTGCGAGGCGACCGGGTGCTGACCCCGGACGGCGTGCGCGCCGCCGTGGTGCTGGTGTCCGGCGGACGGATCGTCCGGGTCGGCGGCGTCGACGAGGCCGTACCCGACGCGCCCGTTGTGCAGCTGGCCGACGACGAGGTGCTGATCCCGGGGCTGGTCGACACGCACGTGCACATCAACGAGCCCGGCCGCACCGAATGGGAAGGCTTTCTCACCGCTACCCGCGCCGCAGCGGCCGGTGGGGTGACCACCGTGCTGGACATGCCGCTGAACAGCCTTCCTCCCACCATCGACACCGCGGCACTAGCGGTCAAGCAGCAGGCAGCCGCAGGAAAGTGTCACGTGGACGTGGGGTTCTGGGGAGGGGCCGTCCCGGCGAGCCTCGGCCGGCTCGAGGAGCTCTGGGACGCCGGCGTCTTCGGGTTCAAGTGCTTCCTGCTCGACTCCGGGGTCCCGGACTTCCCACACCTGACCGCCTCGCAGCTGCGCGAGGCAATGCTCGAGATCGCCGGGTTCGGTGGCCGCCTCATCGTGCATGCCGAGGACGGCGGACTGATCCGCTCGGACGACTGGCACAGCGCCCGCTACCCCGACTTCCTGGACAGCCGGCCGCAGGAGTCCGAGACCCGAGCGATCAGCACGCTGATCGCTGCCGCCCGTGACACCGGCTGCCGCACCCACATCGTGCACCTCTCGGCTGCGGATGCCCTGACCGACATCGCGGCCGCGCGCGCTGACGGCGTACCGCTCACCGTGGAGACGTGTCCGCACTACCTGACCCTGGCGGCGGAGGACATCGTCGACGGAGCGACCCAGTTCAAGTGCTGTCCTCCGGTGCGCAACCGCGCGAACGCCGAGCTGCTGTGGCGTGCTCTTGCTGACGGGGTGATCGACTTCGTCGTGACCGACCACTCCCCCAGCACCCCCGAGCTCAAGGCCCTCGACGACGGCGACTTCGGGCGGGCCTGGGGCGGCATCTCCTCGCTCCAGCTCGGGTTGTCCCTCGTGTGGACGGGCGCCCACGAGCGCGGGCTCTCGCTCTCGGACGTGATCGGCTGGATGTCGGGTGGCCCGGCCCGGGTGATGCAGGTCGCCGGCAAGGGCGCGATCGCGGCAGGCAACGACGCCGACCTGGTCGTCTTCGCCCCCGACGAGGTGTGGACCGTCGACGCCGCCGCGCTGCACCATCGGAACGCCGTCAGTCCCTATCACGGGCACGAGCTCAGTGGCGCCGTTCGCGCGACCTACCTGGGCGGTCGACCCGTAAATGCCAGCGGCCCTGCGCAGGGACGGTTCCTGAGCCGCTGAGCAGGCTGCTCCAGGGCTTCAGCAGAAACCGGCAATGCCCGACCACGCGGCATGCGCAGGGTCACTGCCGGTGCGCTGGACGGTGAGCTCGATCAAGCCGTACGGGCGGTCGGCTGCGTAGAAGACCTCGTTGGGGTTCTCCAGGTCGCAGAACGACAGGTCGTAGGCAAAGTGGTGCTTGTTGGGGCAGGAGAACTTGATCTCGTCGATCTCAGGGTGTGCCTGGATGACCTTCTCCCCCATCCGGAACATCGTCTCCTGCAGCGCTCTCGAGTAGTGGTCGGTGAAGCCCTCGAGGATGATGCCCTTCACGTCCTCGTAGATCGCGTCGAAGGAGAGGTCCGTCGAGGTGTAGCGCCACCGCGTGCCGATCTCGGTCGCCAGGATCCGGTCCTCGGTCTCCGGGAGGGTCGTGTACGCATCCCGGGGGTAGCCCGCGAAGCCGGACTCGGTCGTCTTGAGGACCGTCAGCCCGTGGAAGCCTGAGATCACCGTCTCTGCCTCGCCGTCGCGGACGACCACGGCAGTCCTCACCTCGGGAGCGCTGCGGTAGAAGCTGTGGTCATGGTCGTTGATCCGGCTCCACCCGTACTTCTCGGCCGCCCAGCGCCCACCGCTCACCCAGTCGAACTCGCCGGCGAAGTGTCGGCCCAGACGCAGCAGGAAGCCCTCGGGGGTGTCGATGCCGTCCTTGGCGAACGCGAACACGGTGTTCTTCTGGGTGTCCGTGGGCACGACGTGAGCGTTGTCGCCCTGGACATGAGCGGCCGTGAAGTCGCCCCGGAGCTGCGAGGTGACGTTCAGGTCGATGATCTCGTGACGCGCCGAGTCGCGCCGCACTCGGACGACCCGGTTCTCTGCCTTGCCGTACTGGTTGGCGCCCAGGACTACTTCACTCATCAGCTCCTCCTTCGGGTCAACGGACTAGGACGGGCCCTCAGCTGCCTCGATAGGTCGTGTAGGAGAACGCGCTGAGCAGCAGTGGCACGTGGTAGTGCCGCTCGCCGGGCGCGACGCTGAAGTGGACGGTCACCCGCGGAAAGAACGACGCACGGCTGCGGGCAGCGAAGTACGCGGCGGTCGCAAAGGTCACGGCGTACTCGCCGGGCTCGAGGTGGTCCGGACCGAGCTCTGCGACCCGGCCGTCGCGGTCGGTCACCGCCTGTGCCAGGGATCGACCGTCGGCGTCGTCCAGCGAGACCGCGACGCCCTGGGCTGGTACGCCGTCGACAGCGTCGAGCACGTGCGCCGAGATGAAGCTCATGAGGTGACCCGCCCCTCGAGGCGCAGCACCGCGATCTCGCGCAGCTGCTCGCCGATGACCGTGAGCTCGACGTCGTCATCGTTGCCGAGCCGCTCGTCGAGGGCGGCGAGGATCTCTTCGCTCGTACGACCGGCGGCGCGGATCAGGAACACCCGGCCGAACCGCTGCTCGTAGGCCCGGTTGCCGTCCGCGAGACGCGCCTCGACGTCGCCGCCGATGTCGAGCCCGGCCTGCTCGGCCCGCGAGTGGGAGGCCTCGGCAGAGGCGGTGCGGGGCTGCTCACCGATCCTCGGATGGTGGGCCAGCGCCGCCTCGATCTCCTCCGCCGTCGGCGACTCGGCGGCCGCACCGGCGTGCGCGAGAAGTGCCTCTCTGCTGGGGTAGGGACGGCCCGCAAGGATCTCGCGGACCCACCGATCCAGGTCCACGCACGGGCGCAGCAGTGCTTCGGCGACCGCCTCGTCGGCGTCGTTGAACTCCTGCAGGCTCATCGCGCCGGGGTCGCCCGCGGGCGACTGCTCGGCGGTGCGTGGGGGCGCGGTCACAGGAACTGCCTGCTGAGCCGGGCGTGACGGTTGACGTCCTTGTAGAGCAGGTAGCGGAATCGGCCGGGCCCTCCCGCGTAGCAGGCCTGGGGGCAGAACGCCCGCAACCACATGAAGTCGCCTTCCTGCACCTCGACCCAGTCCTGGTTGAGCAAGTACATCGCCTTTCCCTCGAGGACGTAGAGGCCGTGCTCCATCACGTGGGTCTCCGGGAACGGGATGACTCCGCCGGGCTGGAAGGAGACGATGTTGACGTGCATGTCGTGGCGGATGTCGTCGGGATCGGCAAATCGTTGGGTGAGCCAGGCGCCGTTGGTGCCCGGCATCTCCTTGCCCACGCACTCGTCGTCGCTGGTGACGAACGGGGCGGGGGCCTCGACCCCGTCGACGGGCTCCCACGCCTTCCTGATCCAGTGAAAGCGAAGCGGGGAGTCGCCGGGGTTCAGCACGCTCCAGTCGCTCGACGGTGGGAGAAAGGCGTATCCGCCGGCACCGAGCAGGTGTTCCTCGGATCCGATCCTCAGCCGCATCTGACCCTCGGTGAGGAACAGGACCCCTTCCGCTGCCGGGTCGAGCTCGGGTCGATCACTGCCGCCGCCGGGGCCGACCTCCATGACGTACTGCGAGAAGGTCTCGGCGAAACCGGACAGCGGCCGGGCGATGATCCACAACCGGGTCTCGTCCCAGTGCGGCAGCTTGCTGGTGACGATGTCGGTCATCGTGCCTCGCGGGAGCACGGCGTAGGCCTCGGTGAACATCGCGCGGTCCGTGGTCAGCTCGCCCTGGCCGGGAAGGCCCCCGGTGGGGGCGTAGTAGTGGTTGGTCACGATCGCTCCTTCAGCCTGCGGTGGTGAGGTTGCGCGGTGTCCGACCTCGGGCGGGCCAGGTGCGCGAGCGCCTCTGGCGTGAACCCGGTCGAGTCGCGGACTTCCGCTTCGTCCACCGCGCCGCAGGCCAGCCCACGGTGCAGGAAGCGGGCTAGCGCTCGAGCCGTGGCCGGCTCGTCCAGCACCTCCCCGTCCACCTTGTCGGCGAAGTCGGAGAGTCGGCGGGCGGCCTGGGGGTATCCCTGGCGGAAGAAGGCGAACGTCGCTGCGAAGCGCGTCGGCAGATGACCGGGATGCATGTCCCAGCCCTGATAGATGCCGCGCTCGAGCGCCCGGCGCACGAGCCCGGCGTGGATGGTCCAGGCACGCTGCACCTGCTCGGCCGAGCCGATCGGAAGAATGTTGGTCGACCCGTCGGACAGGTGCACGCCGGTGCCGGCCACGGCGACCTGCATCACGTGCTTGGCGAAGTCCGCGGCAGGGTGGTCGGCTGCTTGGAAGGCCGCTGCGATCTGGAGCGAGGCGCTGTAGTCGAAGGTCCCGTAGTGCAGCGACGTGACGCGCCCGGCACCTGCGTGCACCGCCGCCGCGAGAGGGATCCGACCGTCGGCTCCGAGGATCAGCTGCGGGGTCTCGACCTGGATCTCGAATCGCAGCGCCCCTGCCGGCAGCGCGTGCGCCGTCTCGAGCTCGGCGCACACCGCGACCATCGCCTCCACCTGGCTGACGGTGCTGACCTTCGGCAGGGTGAGCACCAGGC
The DNA here is from genome assembly GCA_049586475.1 of Nocardioides sp. Taxonomy (GTDB): domain Bacteria; phylum Actinomycetota; class Actinomycetes; order Propionibacteriales; family Nocardioidaceae; genus Nocardioides. The sequence continues at coordinate 582 of JBAVCA010000194.1, read as the reverse complement.
CTGCGGGGAGCGCCTCCAGCTCGGCCAGGAGTGTGGCCAGGAACAGGTCGAGGCTCCGGACACCCCGGCGCCGGGTCTGCTGCTCGAAGCACTTGAAGCGGATGCCGACGAACGGCGGAGCCTCACCGGCGCGGAAGGATGCGGCCACCTCGATGGCGGTCCGCACCGCCTCGGCGTCCTCCGCCTCGTCTCCGCGGTCGCCGTAGCCGTCCTCGAAGTCGATCCGCAGGTCCTCGATCGGGCTGTCGGCCAGCTTGGCCTCGACCCGTGGCGCCACCTCGGCGGACAGCTCCTGGGGCAGCGCGAGGGTCTCGCTGCACAGCGCCTCGGCGCCGCCGTGGGCGCGCAACAGGTCCTCGGCCTGAAGCCCCCAGACGCCGACGAGGTCGCGCGAATAGGTGTCAGCCGGGACATAGACGGTGTGGATCGGCTGGCGCCGTTCGTCCTCACCCGGGTAGTCGGAGGCCAGAGCGGCGTCCGTCTCCTCGAGGCTGTGGTCGAGCTCGGCCAGGAAGTCGACCCCCAGAACACCCCCGGTCCGCACCTCCATGTCGAGGAACCTACTCCCGTCGGTCGCCTGAC
>JBAVCA010000193.1:0-8516 GCA_049586475.1 Nocardioides sp. | reverse complement strand
GCATTCGCAGCGAGACCTCGGGCAGGCCGACGCCACCGAACTGGTCGCGGCGCCGGTCGGGGAGGTACACGCGGTAGACGAGGTTCCCGACGAACGAGGGTCGCCCGTCCGCGCCGAGGTAGACGGTATTGCGCGCGCGCTTCTCCGGAAGTGGGTCCGAGACCACGCGCACGGTGTAGTCGCGGAGCGCACCGTCGCGGCGGTTGCCGGGCAGGAACGGGTTCATGCTTCCGCGCTCCGGCCTGATCTGGGTGTCAGCCAAGGCGTCGGTGGGCCGGAAGAGCTCGTCGTAGACGTTGAACGAGGTGTACCGCGCGTGCGGGAACCGGCCCCGGACCACGAGCTCACCGCCAGGTGGCAGGTTGACCCGTCCGAGGTAGTAGTTGACGCCGGTGTCGGGGTAGAAGAGGTTGCCGTTCTCTTCGTCGAACACGCTCGTCCAGAAGCAGTCCTGGGGTGTCGAGGCCTCGGCAACCTTGGGCTGGACGGGAATTACGGCGACCGTCAGGGCAGTCACCAGGGCGACGACCGTCGCCGCCATCGGTCTCGAGAACATCCTCTGTCACTTTCGTCGGGGCGCGGTTCGCCTTCCCAACGAACGTGCGGCGCCCGGGTTACGTCCCCAGTGCTGGTCGTCGTAGGTGCGGTCCCTTCGTGACGGAGCACCTCGCCGGAGGAGACGCTGGATCGATGACACCCGCCTCTAGGCAGCTGGCGACGAGCACACGGTGGGCGTGCTCGACGCGGTGAAGACGCGTCACGATGCAGGAATTGGGCCCGAAAAGTTCGGTGCCAGCCTCTGACCCAGATTCGGTCAGAGGCTGGTGACGAATGGGCTGGCCTGTAGGCCGGGTTCTGTCCCGCTCCGCAAGGAGCGGGGGCGACCATCCATCTACGACGACCGTTGCCGGCCGCCTCCAGCGATCTACCCGTGCACTCGGGCGAGCAGCCCTCGGGCGTGCACTGTCTGATCTTGCTCCGGGCGGGGTTTGCCTAGCCACGCCGGTCGCCCGGCGTGCTGGTGGTCTCTTACTCCACCGTTTCACCCTTACCGCTCCTGTCGTGAGACCGGAGTGGCGGTCTGTTCTCTGTGGCACTGTCCCGCGGGTCACCCCGGGTGGGTGTTACCCACCGCCCTGCTCTGTGGAGCCCGGACCTTCCTCGGGGGCGACGGTCTCCCGCCGTCCACGCGGTCGCCCGGCCAGCCCATCCGCGTGAGCAGGATAGCGGCAACGAGCGGCGAGCACCTGCGCGGTACTGCGACGCAGGGCTCACGCAGTGCTCAAGCAGTGCTCACGCTGGGCTTGTCACTGGGCTCGTCGAGGGCGGGATCGTGGCCACCGCGATCAAGGTTGTCAGCGGGACCGCCAGCACCAGCCCGATGCTCGTCGCCAAGGTCCGCACGACCTCCTGGCCGATCTCCTCGGTCGCCAGCAGGTCGAGGAAGGGACGGTCGTAGAGCGAGAGCAGCATCAGGACGGTCAGGGCGGTGCCCGCATAGGCGAACACGATCGTGTAGATGGTGGAGGCGATGTGATCCCTTCCGATGCGCATGCCGCTGAGGAACACTCGCCGCCGAGACAGCTGGGGGGCCGCCCCTCGGATCTCCCACACCGCGGACGCCTGGGTGATCGTGACGTCGTTGAGCACCCCGAGGCCGGCGATGATGATCGCGCAGGTGAGCAGACCCTGGAAGGACAGGTCTCCGCCCACTGTGCTCAGGACCCGGTCGCCGTCGTCGGTGACACCGGTGAGCCGGGCGCTACCGACCGCGTAGGCGCCGAGCGCGGCGGTCAGCACGATCCCGACCAGGGTGCCGGCCAGGGCCGCGCTCGTGCGTAGCGACCATCCGTGGGTCGTGTACAGGACGACGTACATGATGGCGGCGGAGCCGACCACGCCCACCAGCGGGCCGTTCTCGCCGCCGAGAAGTGCGGGGAGCATGAAGACGCTGATCACAGCAGCGCTGAAGGTCAGCCCGACCAGGGCGAGGAGCCCTCGGAGCCGTGCCACTGCCAGCACGACCACCACGAAGATCGCCAGGAGCAGAGCGACCGGCGGGGTCCGCACGGTGCCGAAATAATTGAACGCCGCCTCCTGCCCGTCCCGGGCGGGAGTGCGGATCAGCTTGACGGTGTCGCCGTCATTCAGCCCGGCCTCGAGCACATCGGGAGGCACCCCGACGGTGAGCTCGGTGCCGGCTCCGTCACCGCTCTGCACCCGCACGGTGATCCGCCCGCACCCGGTGTCGTCCTCCAGCCGCGCGCAAGGTGGTTGTACCTCGACCACGTCGGCTCGCGGGAATGTCACGCCGGGGGCCGCAAAGCTCACCGAGTCGGACAGGTCATCGACCCGGTCGCTGTCCGGCCACAGCGCTACCACCCCGACCACGGTCAGGACCGCGAAGACTCCGAGGACCGCGAGCAGGACGGCTCGAGAGCGGCTGTCGACCACGACGGATGCAGCATCGTCGCGGTGTGCGTGTGATCCACCCATCAGGTACTCAGGCGAGCCGAACGATGGCCACGTCGACCTCGAGCCGAGACGTGCCGACACCGGAGTAGATGCCGCTGATGGGCTTCACATCGAGGTAGTCGCGACCGAAGGCCACGCTGACGTAGCGGTCATCAGGCTCCTCGTTGTTAGACGGGTCGAAGCCGTGCCACCCGTCGTCCCACCACTCGACCCAGGCGTGGGAGGAGCCGTGCTTGGTCTCGTTGACCACGGGATCGGCGTCTGGGTGGAAGTAGCCCGACACATAGCGCGCGGGGATCCCGATCGAGCGCAACCCGCCGAGGGCCAGGTGCACCATGTCCTGACATACACCCGCGCGTTGCTGCCACGCGGTTGCGGCTATCCCGCCGACCACCGTGGTGCCCGGGACGAACTCCACCTCGTCGTGGACCAGCGCACAGAGGTCACGTGCGGCCTCGCCCGGGAGCTCGTGATCGGCGGCAATTTGCTTGGCACGCTGCTCGAAGTCAGCCGGAGCCGACACGATCTCCGGCGTGGTGAGGAACTCGGTCCACCGGTCGGCCACCTCGCGCTCGGCCAAGGCCTCCCAGCTCAGCGACGGCTGCGGTGCCGGCAGCCGGTTGGTCTGGACCGTGCAGGTCGCCTTGACGGTCATCGCCGCGTGCGGATCGACGACCTCGAAGGCGGTCACGTGGGTCCCGAAGTAGTCCCGGTACTCGAACGTCCACGGTTTGGGGCTGACCTCGACCCGGCTGTGCACCACGATCTGGTCGACCGTCGTCACTGGCGTCAACCTGGCCTGGTTGTAGGAGGCGACGGCCTTGCCGTCGTAGTCGTAGGTCGTCGTGTGATCGACGCGCAGCTGCATGCTCATCTTCTAGCTTCCTCCTGTGCCGTGCCAGGCCAAGGCTTCGGAGCCGGCGAAGAACCGGCGGGTAACGGCTTCGGTCGCCATCGCGCAGGTGCGCTGGAGGCGTTCCATCTCCGTGGGCAGGTCGACCAGGACGTCGGACAACGACCGGTACTCCAGCTCGGCACGGGTGCGGCCGAGCAGGCGCTGGGCATCGTTCTGGAAGCCGGCTCGCTGGCCCGAGGACTCCAGGTTGTCCAGACACCGCTCGGCACGATTGAGGGAGAAGACCACCGAACGGGGGAACAGCCGGTCGAGGAGCAGGAACTCCGCTGCCGCCCGCTCGGTCTCCTGGCCGCGGTAGGTGCGCAGGAATGCCTCGTAGGCACCGCAGGCACGCAGCGTGCTGGCCCACTGCACCGACGTGGTGCCGGCGGTGATCGAGGCGGTGGCCACCAGCCTTGATGTCATGTCGGCACGCTCGACACAGCGACCGAGCACCAGGAACTGCCACCCCTCGTCGCGGGTCATCGTCGCGTCCGCAGTGCCGTTGATCAGCGCTGCCCGCTCGCGCACCCACTGGAAGACCCCGGGGGCCCGGCGAGCACCGAACTGGCCCGAGACGATGTCCCTGTTGGCGGTGTTGATCACCTCCCACAGCGGCACCGACAGCGTCTCCCGTGCGCGTCGAGCGCTCTCGCGGGCAGCCCCGATCGCCGCCGCGATCGAGACCGGCGAGGTGGGGTCGTAGGCAAGAATGTTCAGGACGTAGGCGAGGTCGACGCTCTCGGGGGCGTCCTCGACCCCCATGATCGAGAGCAGCCCGTGGCAGACCTCGGTCTCGTCGAGGGTGGGATCCTCGAGGAGCACCTGGGTCTGGACGTCAAGGATGCGTGCGGTGTCCTCGGCCCGTTCGACGTAGCGACCGATCCAGAACATCGACTCAGCGATCCGGCTCAGCATGGCCGACCTCCTTGACGAGAAACCGTGGCGCCGCTGGTGGCTCGCGCCTGCTGTTGCTGCTCGGCCTGCTCCTGGAGAGCGGTGATCGCCGGGCCCGCCGGGGCGGGCGGTCCGGCCGCGGGAACAGGGGGAGGAGCTGCCTCGGTCGGTGTCTCCTCGGCGGGCGTGCCGAAAGGCTCGAGCGGCTCGGAGCGATCCGGCAGCTCGAGGAGTGCTGACTCGTCCTCGGCAAGCAGCTCGGGGCTCGGCTCGACGGCACTGGTCGGACCGGCCAGCACCCAGGTGTCCTTCGACCCGCCGCCGCGCGAGGAGTTGACGATCAGCTCGCCCTTCGCCAGCGCCACCCGGGTCAGCCCGCCTGGCAGGACCCACACCCGATTGCCGTCGTTGACCGCGAAGGGGCGCAGGTCGACGTGGCGTGGGCCGAGCTCGCCGTCGACAAACGTCGGCACGGTGGAGAGCTGGACCACCGGCTGAGCGATCCACGAACGGGGGTCTTCGAGCACCTTGGCCCGTAGCTCGTCGAGCTCGGCGCGAGTCGCTCGCGGGCCGATCACGATTCCCTTGCCGCCCGAACCGTCAACCGGCTTGAGGACCAGCTCGTCGAGCCGGTCGAGGACCTCCTCGCGAGCATCGGCGTCGCCCACCCTCCAGGTGTCGACGTTCTTGAGGATCGGCTCCTCGTTGAGGTAGTAACGAATGATGTCGGGCAGATAGGTGTAGACGAGCTTGTCGTCGGCCACACCGTTGCCGACCGCGTTGGCGAGGGTGACGTTACCGGCGCGGGCGGCGTCGATCATCCCGGGACAGCCGAGCATCGAGTCGGCTCGGAAGTGCACCGGATCGAGGAATTCGTCATCGACGCGCCGGTAGATCACGTGCACCGGGGCAAGGCCCTGCGTGGTGCGCATCATCACGCGACCGCGACGGCACTCCAGGTCGCGGCCCTCGACGAGCTCGACGCCCATGGTGCGCGCGAGGAGTGCGTGCTCGAAGTAGGCGCCGTTGTAGACACCTGGTGTCAGCACCACGACGTTGGGATCGGTGACCCCAGCCGGTGCTGCGGCACGCAGGGCGGCAAGCAGACGTTGAGGGTAGGCGGCGACCGGGCGGATCCGGTGCTCGGCGATCGTCTCCGGCAGGGCGGCGCTGATGGCTCGGCGGTTGGTCATCACGTAGGAGACCCCTGACGGCACCCGGACGTTGTCCTCGAGCACCCGGAACTCGCCGACGTTGTCGCGGATCAGGTCGATGCCCGAGACGTGCACCCGGACGCCGTTCGGCGGGCGCACGTTGGCTGCCTGCCGGTGATAGTGCGAGGACGTCGTGATCACCCGGCGGGGGATCACTCCGTCGTCGAAGATGCGGCCTGCGTCATAGACATCGGCGAGAAAAAGCTCGAGCGTCCGCACCCGTTGCTGGACGCCGGCTTCCATGGTCGACCAGGTGTCCTGCTCGATGACGCGCGGGAGGATGTCCAGCGGAAAGGCCCGCTCCTCGCCACCGATGTCGAACGTCACGCCCTGGTCGAGGTAGCTGGCCTGGAGCGCCTCGACGCGACTGACCAGATCGAGGGTCGTCATGGTCTCCAGCGACTGCCGCAACCGCTGGTACGGCGCCCGAGGCGCGCTGCCGTCGAACATCTCGTCGTACGCCGGGCCGTTGGCCTCGTAACCTTGGAACATCGACATGCCACGACCCTAGTAGTGATCCCAGGCACACGGGCAGCACGGGACACTCACACCGTGGTCAAGACCTCGGCGCCGTCGCGGGTGACCAGCAGCGTGTGCTCGAACTGCGCCGAACGCTGCCCGTCCCTCGTGACGACCGTCCAGTCGTCGTCCCACATCTCCCACTCGCGGACACCGAGGTTCAGCATCGGCTCGATGGTGAAGGTCATCCCGACCTCGATCAGGTCGTCGTGGTGCGGGTCGTCGTAGTGCGGAACGATCAGTCCTGAGTGGAACGACGTGCCGATGCCGTGCCCGGTGAACTCCTGCACCACGCCGTAGCCGTGCCGCTTGGCGTAGGCCTCGATGACGCGGCCGATCACGTTGATGCGACGCCCCGGCTTGACGGCGTTGATGCCGCGTTGCAGCGCCTCCCGGGTGCGCTCGACCAGCAGCCTCGACTCCTCGTCGACATCGCCGGCCAGGAAAGTGGCGTTGGTGTCACCGTGAACGCCGTCGAGGTAGGCGGTGATGTCGATGTTCACGATGTCGCCGTCCGCGATGACCCGGTCGTCGGGGATGCCGTGGCAGATCACCTCGTTGACGCTGGAGCACAGGGACTTGGGAAACCCGCGATAACCCAGGGTGGAGGGATAGGCGCCGTGGTCGCACAGGAACTCGTGGCCGATGCGATCGAGCTCGTCGGTGCTCACGCCTGGTGCAACGTGGGAGCCGACCAGCTCCCGGGCCTGGGCCGCCAGGTGGCACGCCAGGCGCATCTTCGCGATCGTCTCCTCGTCCTTGATCTCCGATCCCCGGAACGGTGTGGGTGCGGGTCGATCGACGTACTCGGGGCGGGGGATCGCAGCGGGGACCGCTCGGCGTGGCGAGATGCTCCCGGGTGCGATCGGGTCAGAGGCGTCGGTGAGGTCGGGAGTCACGTCGGTGAGTGTAGTTTCGGGTACATGTCAGACGCCCCTGAGTACTGGTACTGCATCAAGCACGAGCGCGTGGAAGGCAGCGACGGGTGCCCGAACAAGGACCGACTGGGTCCCTACGACAGTGAGGCCGACGCTTCGCGCGCGCTCGAGAAGGCAGCTGAGCGCACCGAGGCCTGGGACAACGACCCGCAGTGGAACGACGAACAGCTGGAGGACTGATTCCCCTGCTCTCCCGCCGCCGGGTGGCCAGGGCTCCACAGGAGGTCAGCTTCTGGCCGTTCGGTGGAATGGTGCTGATGGCCGCAGCCTTCTTCCTCTACGGCGCCAGCGCGCTGGTGGCCCCCTGGTGGGCAGTCGCGCTGCTGATGCTGATCTGGCTGCTCATGTTCGTCAAGGCGTGTTCGTGGTGGACCCCGCACCCTCGACGCATCGTCGTGCTGGGAGCGGTCGCGATCGTTCTGTGGTTCGTCACGTTGCTCGCGGGTGCGGCTTTCCTGGGCTGGAGCGCCTGACCGGGCAACCTGGCGACGTCCGACCGCGTGGGCCACAACGTCAGGCGTGAACGCCTGCAGTCACGGCCTTCACGTCGGTGAGACGGCTTCGCGCGGCCTTGGGTCGAGTTGCCTGAGAAGTTGCCAAGAAGGGGCATATCCGCGCCTTCGGGGTGGTTCCAGCAGCACCGCAGCAGCGATACCTCTTTCCCATTGCTGCGCACCAGACGACCCGAGAAGGACCACCGGCCATGACTGCGACCGCCACCACCCACACCGAGCTGCTCGAGACCCGCCTGCAGGACCTGCGGGCCGAGCGCGAGACTGCCCGCGCCGAGACCCGGCAGGAAGCGGTCGGCGACGTCGTCGACCGCGCCACGAATGTCGAGGCCAGCATCCGTCTGGGCTCGCTCGACGAGCGGATCGCCGCGCTCGAGCTCGAGATCGACGCCGCCAGCAGGGTCGAGCACATCGCCGGCATCGTCGCGCTGGGGGACGAGGTGGTGCTCGACCTGGGTGACGGTCCGGAGACCTTCGTCGTCGGGTCGGTGGAGCACGTGGCTGTGGGGATCGAGGCGGTGACGCCCGCCAGTCCGCTCGGCCAGGCGATCCTCGGCGCTTCCGCCGGCACCACGGTCACCTACGCGCCGCGTCGCGGGGTAACCCTCAGCGCCACGATCGTCTCGGTGTCCTGAGGTCGGATCCTCGCCCCGAGTGCTTAGAAGGTGTGCTCGGGAGCGGGAAATGTCCCGCCCTTCACGTCGGCGTCGAAGGCGCGAGCGGCCTGGAGCAGGACGTCGTGCACGTCGGCGTACTGCTTGACGAAGCGGGCCATCTTGCCCTGGCGCAGACCAAAGGCGTCCTGCCAGACCAGGACCTGACCGTCGCAGTCGGGACCGGCGCCGATGCCGATGGTGGGGATCGCCAGCTCGGACGTGATCCGACCAGCGGTGTCGCCGGGCACCATCTCCATCACGACAGCGAATGCGCCGGCTTCCTGCACGGCCAGGGCGTCCTCGAGCACCCGGTCGCCGGTCTCCCCGCGGCCCTGCACTCGGTAGCCACCCAGGGCGTGCTCGGACTGCGGGGTGAAGCCGATGTGGGCCATCACCGGGATCCCACCCTG
>JBAVCA010000192.1:0-6938 GCA_049586475.1 Nocardioides sp. | reverse complement strand
CGCATCTGCAGCAGCTGGACGGTCCACTCGATGTCGGCCAGGCCCCCGGGCCCGAGCTTGAGGTGGAACTGCGGGTCGGCGCCCTTCGGTAGCCGCTCACGGTCGACCCGAGCCTTGATTCGGCGCACCTCGATGACGTCGTCCTCGGAGAGTCCACCGGCGGGGTAGCGCAACGGGTCGATCAGGTCCACGAAGCCGGCCCGCACGCCCAGATCACCCACGACAGCATCGGCGCGCAGCAGCGCCTGGGCCTCCCAGACCATCGACCAACGCGCGTAGTAGGCGGCGTAGGAGTCGAGCGTCCGCACGAGCGCACCCTGCTTGCCTTCCGGGCGCAGGTCGGCATCGACCACCAGCGCCGGATCGGCGCCCGGTAGGGCCAGCAGGTTCCGGACCTCGTTGGCGACCGCGGTGGCGTAGGTACTCGCCGCCTGGGCGTCCGCGCCGTCCTCTGGCACGTGGACGAACAGCACGTCGGCATCGCTGCCGTAGGACAGCTCGAAGCCGCCGTAGCGGCCCATCGCGACCAGCGCGATCTTGGTCGGCGCCGCCGACAGATCCCGCTGCGCCCGCACCCGGCGGCCAGCGACGTCGAGTGTCGCCTCCAGGGTCGCATCGGTGATTCGACTCAGCGCGGCCCCTACGTCAGCCACGTCGATGAGCCCGAGCACGTCGCCCGCCCCGACCCTGAGAAGCTCACGGCGACGTACGGCGCGCACCGCCCGCATCGCCTTGTCGAGGTCGTCCTGCCGACTCGCGCCCGAGCGCATCTCCTCGAGCATCGCCTCAGCCCCCAGCGGCCGCAGGTCCTCGCCCAGCATCCGTACCCCCGACGGCTCGACCTCCAGCAGGCCGGTGACGTAGCGCGACGTCGAGAGCAGGTGCGCGAGCCGTTCAGCGACCGAACCCTCGTCGCGAAGCGTCTTGAGGTACCACGGCGTGGTGCCGAGCCGCTCGCTGATCCGCCGGAACCCGAAGAGCCCGGCATCGGGATCGGGCCCTTCAGCAAACCAGCTCAGCAGCGCCGGCAGCAGGGCACGTTGGATCGCCGCTGTGCGGGTCACACCACTGGTGAGGGACTCCAGGTTGCGCAGCGCAGCCTTCGGGTCCGCGTAGCCCAGCGCGGCCAAGCGCGCCCCCGCCGCCTCCGAGGACAACCGCACCTCGTCGGTCTGCACGCGAGCCACGGCGTCGAGCAGCGGTCGGTAGAACAACTTCTCGTGCAAGCGACGCACCTCGCGCCGGTGGTGCTGCCACACCTTCATCAGCGTGGCCGCGGGCTCGGAGCGAAAGCCGAGGCTGCGGCCCAGCCGGCGTAGCGAAGCCTCGTCCTCGGGCACCACCTCGATCCGGTGGAGCCGGTAGAGCTGAAGACGGTGCTCGAGGCTGCGCAGGAAGGTGTAGGCCTCGTGCAAGGACTCCCCGTCCTCACGGCCGACGTAGCCGTGCAACGACAGCTGCGACAACGCGCTCAGGGTCGTGGGCTGCCGGATTCTGCTGTCGGCGTAGCCATGCACCAGCTGAAGCAGCTGGACGGCGAACTCGACGTCGCGCAGCCCCCCGGGGCCGAGCTTGATCTGCCGGTCGACCTCCTTCGCGGGGAGATGGTCGATCACTCGGCGCCGCATCGCCTGGGTCTCGGGGACGAATCCGTCACGCTGCGCTGCGGTCCACACCATCGGCGCGACCATGTCGACGAAGTCGCGCCCGAGGGCCAGGTCACCGGCCACGGGACGCGCTTTCAGGAGTGCCTGGAACTCCCACGTCTTGGCCCAGCGCTCGTAGTACCCCTGATGGCTCAGTAGGGTCCGGGTCAAGGTGCCGGCTTTGCCCTCGGGTCGCAATGCCGCGTCGACCGGCCAGATCGTGCCTTCCCCGGTGTGATCGGAACAGATCTGGATCAGATGGCTGGCCAGACGGGTCGCCACGCGCAGCACGTCCGGGTCGTCGCCACGCTCGGGGTCGCTCGGGGCATGCAGGAAGATGACATCGACGTCGGAGACGTAGTTGAGCTCGTGCCCACCGCACTTGCCCATCGCCACCACCGCCAGGCGGACGAGCCCCGCAGGCTCCCCCAGTCGGGCTCGGGCAATGGCAAGGCCCGCCTCCAGCGTGCCTGCCGCGAGGTCGGAGAGCTCGGCCGCTGCGTCGTCGACGCCCAGGTCGTGGGCCAGGTCGCGCGCGGCCAGACGCAGCAGCACTCGGCGGTACTCGACTCGCAGAGCATCGAGCGCGGCCGCGTCGTCGATCGTCGCGACCGGTCGGGCATCGTCGGCCCGGGCGCCGACGGCGTGCAACAGACCGGCTCGCACGGCGTACGCCGCCGGCCGGGTCGAGCCCAACGTGGGGTCGCGGAGCTCGCGCCAGTGCTCAGGGTGGCGGATCAGGTGGTGAGCGAGCGCCTGGCTGGCGCCCAGCACGCTCAGCAGCCGCATCGCGGTGCCCTCGTCGTCCACCAGTGCGGTCAGCAGGTCGTCGCGGTCGTCGGCGGCTTCGAGCAGGCTCCCCAAGCACGAAAGAGCTTCATCGGGGTCCGCGGTCCGCCCCAGGTACGGGAGGAGGGCGGGCCCGGAGTCATTCAGCTGCGACAGCGTCGCGAGCGCCCGCTCGGCGTCCTCGAACCCGTGGCGGGCCAGAGCACCCGAGGTGATCACGCGCGCGACTCGCTGCCGACCCCGACCAGGTCAGCGAACGCTGTCGCGAGCGGCTGCCAGGTCGCTCTCAGCTCCTCGGCCGCCGCGCCGACCTCGGCAACCACCCGGTCCGCCTGGACGGGCACCACGTCGGGCGCTGCGTCGTCAGCCCACCAGCGAACGACGTCCTCGCTCGCCTCGGGATGGGCCTGGATGCCCCAGGCACGCTCGCCGAAACGAACAACCTGAGGCTCGCCGAGGGGGGTCCGAGCGAGCACGACCGAGCTCGACGGCACCTCGACGACGATGTCCTGGTTCCAGTGCAGGCCACGGGCCTGCGGCCCGGGAACAGCCAGTCCGTTCACCAGAGCGTCGTGCAGAGCGGCCTCGGTCCAGCCCATCGGCAGCAGGCCGAGCTGACGCCCCCTCGGGTTGCGCGCCACGACTCCGCCGCAGGCGCGGGCCAGCAGCTGGTGGCCGAGGCAGACCCCGAGGGTCGGCACCTCCTCATGCACGGCTCGGCCCAGCAGCCCGATGGTGTCGCCCAGCCACGGGTGGCCGGCTTCGTCGAAGGAGTCCATCGTCCCGCCGAGCACCATCAGCGCGTCGTGCCCGGTCAGGTCGGGCGGCAGCTGCTCGCCCTGGTCGGGTCGGCGCACGTCCAGGGTCAGTCCGGCCTCGACCAGCCAGCGACCCAGCAGCGCAGGCGGGCAGGTGTCCTGGTGCTGGATGACGAGCAGGCGTAGCGTCACGGCTGGCTCAGAGCACCGGCAGCATCTGGTCGCGCTCGAACGCCGAGACCTGCCCGCGGTACTCCGCCCACTCCGCTCGTTTGTTGCGCAAGAAGAAGCCGAAGACGCTCTCGCCGAGCGTCTCGGCCAGGAGCTCGGAGTTCTCAGCGATCTCGATCGCCTCGTGCAGGCTCTTGGGCAGCGGGTCGATGCCGAGGCTCTTGCGCTCACGCTCCGACAGGGCCCACACGTCGTCCTCTGCCTCGCGCGGCAGCTCGTAGCCCTCCTCGATCCCCTTCATGCCCGCTGCCAGCACGGTGGCGAAGGCGAGGTAGGGGTTGCAGGCTGCGTCGATGGTGCGCACCTCGACGCGCGTGGAGGCTCCCTTGAGCGGCTTGTACATCGGCACCCGCACCATGGCGGAGCGGTTGTTGTGGCCCCAGCAGATGTAGGACGGCGCCTCGCCGCCGAACATCATCCGCTTGTAGCTGTTGACCCATTGGTTGGTCACCACGCTGAGCTCGGCCGCATGGTGGAGCACTCCCGCGATGAACCGGCGGCCGGTCTGCGACAGCTGGTACTCAGCTCCCGCCTCGTAGAAGGCGTTCTGGTCGCCCTCGAAGAGGGAGACGTGGGTGTGCATCCCCGAGCCGGGGTGGGTGGTGAAGGGCTTGGGCATGAAGCTGGCCCAGATGCCCTGGTTGAGAGCGACCTCCCGGATGACGGTGCGAAAGGTCATGATGTTGTCTGCTGTCGACAGCGCGTCGGCGTAACGCAGGTCGATCTCCTGCTGCCCGGGCCCCGCCTCGTGGTGACTGAACTCCACCGAGATGCCCATGGCTTCCAGCATCGAGATGGCCTCGCGCCGGAAGTCTGCCCCCATGGACTGAGCCGTGTGGTCGAAGTAGCCGCTGCGGTCGACCGGGACCGGTTCGTCGCCAGCGCTCGGCGTGTTCTTGAAGAGGTAGAACTCGATCTCGGGATGGGTGTAGAAGGTGAAGCCCTTCTCCGCCGCCTTGCTCAGCGTGCGCTTGAGCACGTTGCGAGGGTCGGCGAACGACGGCGAGCCATCAGGCATCTCGATGTCGCAGAACATGCGCGCCGTCGCCGGGCCCTCTTGCCGCCACGGCAGCACCTGGAACGTCGAGGGGTCCGGCATCGCCAGCATGTCGGACTCATAGATCCGGGCGAAGCCCTCGATCGCAGACCCGTCGAAGCCGATGCCTTCGGCGAAGGCACCCTCGAGCTCGGCCGGCGCTACCGCAACCGACTTCAGGAACCCGAGCACGTCGGTGAACCAGAGCCGAACAAAGCGGACGTCACGCTCCTCGAGAGCGCGGAGTACGAAGTCTTCCTGCTTGCCCATGAGGGCAGCCTAGGGGGATCGGGACGTCGGGGCTGGTCAGGGGCTGATCAGGGCCGAATCAGGGGCTCCTCGGCATGAGGAGTCCACGTCCTCGATTGGCGATGTCGAGCACCATCGATAGGGTCGCCGTCCGAGCTCTCCTGAAGCCGGGAGGAGAACGACGTGACACATCCCGGGCTCGTGGACTCGGACCTGCGGCGCGCCGTCGCGGTGCTCAGCACCGTTCAGATCGTGTCGTGGGGGGTGCTCTACTACACCTTCGCGGCGCTGCAGGGCGCCATCACCGATGACACCGGTTGGTCCAGCGTGGCCATCACCGGCGCCTTCTCGCTCTCCCAGGTCGTGGCCGGCGGGGTCGGCCTGTGGGTAGGCCGCCACATCGACGCCTTCGGCCCCCGCAAGGTGATGACGGCAGGCTCCCTGATCGCTGTGCCGGGGGTCCTCCTGGTCGCGCTGGCCCCCAACCTCCTGCTCTTCTACCTCGGTTGGGTCGTGACCGGGGTGGCGATGGCCGGCACGCTGTACCCGCCGGCCTTCGCGGCCCTGACCCACTGGGGCGGGCATCGTCGGGTTCGCGCGTTGACGACCCTGACCCTCGTCGCGGGTCTTGCCAGCACCGTGTTCGCGCCGCTCGCCGCGCTCCTCGAGGACCTGCTGGGATGGCGCGGCGCCTACCTGCTGCTGCTCATCGGCCTGGTCGTAGTCACGGTCCCTCTGCACTGGCGTGGCCTCGACCTCCCCTGGTCGCGTGACCCGAGCCCCGGCGAGAGTCACGACCACGACGCCGGCCACCACGCCCGGTTGGTCACCGCAGTGACGCACAGTCGGCCCTTCATCCTGCTCGCCCTCGCCCACGCGCTCACCGCGCTGGCCGCGTTCGCGGTGGTCATCAACCTCGTCCCCATGCTGGTCGAGCAGGGCATGAGTCGTAACCTCGCGGCCCTCGCCCTCGGCCTGGGCGGAATCGGTCAGGTGCTCGGCCGGCTCGGCTACGCCCGTTTCGCCGCCGCGACCACCGTCACCTCTCGAAGCGTCGTCGTCGTCGCTGCCGTCGCCGTCGGGACCGCCGCTTTGGCGCTGGCCCCGTACTCCGTCGTGTTGCTGATCCTGCTGGGTGTCCTGCTGGGGCTGGCTCGAGGTATCTACACCCTGGTCCAGGCCACCTCCGTGACCGACCGGTGGGGTCCGACGGCGTACGGGACGCTCAACGCGATCTTGACGGCGCCGGCTCTGGCGGCGTCAGCGCTCGCTCCTTTTGCGGGTGCGGCCCTGGCCCGGCTCACCGGTTCGTATGCCGATGCCTTCCTCGTCCTGGCGGCGCTCGCCGCTGTGGCCGCGGTGCTGATGCTCGGCGCTACCCCACGTGCGCTCGACCGGTCAGCTCCGTCCGTGCACTGAACCGCCGCAGGGCCGCGGTTCAGCTGGGCGGGACTTGCTCCAGCTCCGCAAGCCAGGCAGCCGGGCTCGCGTCGGACGGCATCCGCCAGTCGCCGCGCGGTGACATGGTGCCGCCCGCGCTGACCTTGGGGCCGTTGGGGAGCGCCGAGCGTTTGAACTGGTTGGCGAAGAACCGGGTCACGAAGACCTCGAGCCAGTGCCGGATCTCGGGCAGGTCGTAGGCCACCCGTCGTACGTCGGAGATGCCGGGCGGCCACTCCCCCGCCTGCGCGTCGTGCCAGGCGTGCCAGGCCAGGAAGGCGATCTTGCTAGGCCGGTGGCCGCGGCGCAGCACGTGGTACAGCGCGAAGTCGGCCAGCGCGTAGGGACCGACGGTGTCCTCGGTGGCTTGCGGCTTCTCCCCGTCCTCGGTGGGGATCAGCTCCGGGGTGATCTCGGCGGCGAGGATCTCGGTGAGCACCGCGTCGGTGTCGGCGTCGAACTGGTTCGACGAGATCGCCCACCGGATGAGGTGCTGGATCAAGGTCTTGGGGACCCCGCCGTTGACGTTGTAGTGCGACATCTGGTCACCCACGCCGTAGGTGCACCAGCCCAGGGCGAGCTCGGACAGGTCGCCGGTGCCGAGCACGATCCCGCCTCGGTGGTTGGCCTGGCGGAAGAGGTAGTCGGTCCGCAGTCCGGCCTGGACGTTCTCGAAGGTGATGTCGTACGCCGCCCGCCCGCGCGCGGCGCCCTGGCTGTCGGCGTACGGGTGGTCGAGGTCGTCGAGCATCTGGCGCGCGGCGGCGGTGATGTCGAGGGTCTCGAAGG
>JBAVCA010000191.1:0-5069 GCA_049586475.1 Nocardioides sp. | reverse complement strand
AGGTCCGGGTCCACCCCGACGACCTCGGCAAGGTCATCGGCCGTGGTGGCCGGACCGCCTCGGCGTTCCGCACCGTCATCTCGGCCCTGGCCGGCAAGGGCGGCGCGCGCGTCGACTTCGTCGACGTCGACCGTCGCCGCTGACCCAGCACCTCGCATGACCCGCGTGAGCGGGCGACTCCTTCGGGAGTCGCCCGCTTCGTGCATGTCGGGGGTGGTTGCGAGGTTCCTGCCGGCGCCGCGCCGGACCGGACCACCCCCTACGCTGAACCGGTGAACAGCTCAGCGGAGACCATCGAGGTCGTGGTCGGCCGGATCGGAAAGCCCCACGGTCTGCGCGGTGAGGTGACGCTCGAGCTGCGCACCGACGAGCCGGAGCGTCGTTACTCCCCGGGAGCCGTGCTCCGCGCCGAGGCGCCTCGCGGCTCCGCGTTCGCGCACCGCAGCCTGACCGTGACCAGCACCCGTTGGCATCAGTCGGTGCTGCTGGTGCGATTTGCCGAGCTCGGCGATCGCAACCAGGCCGAGGCTGCGCGCAATGTCCTGCTGCACGCGACGATCCTCACCGACGTCACCCCCGATGACCCGGACGAGTACTACGACCACCAGCTCGTCGGGCTGGCCGCGCACGACCTCGACGGCGTGCACCTCGGGGAGGTGACCGGGCTCGTCCACGGAGGTGCGCAAGACCTTCTGGCGATCAAGGCCCTCGACGGTCGGGCCACCCTCGTGCCTTTCGTGATGGCCCTGGTGCCGGAGGTCGATCTCGCCGGGCGTCGCGTCGTCATCGCCGACCGCCCCGGCCTGGTCGCCCCGCTTCCCGAGGACTGACAGGTGCGCCTCGACTACGTCACCATCTTCCCGGAGTACTTCGCCCCGCTCCAGCTCTCGCTCCCGGGGCGCGCGGCCGCCTCCGGCCTGCTCGACCTGCATGTCCACGACCTGCGCGACTTCACTCACGACCGACACCGCACCGTCGACGACAGTCCGTACGGCGGCGGCGCCGGCATGGTGATGAAGCCGGATCCATGGGGTGAGGCCCTCGACGCGCTGCTTCCGGACGGCGCGACACTCATCGTCCCCACTCCGTCGGGGGCGCCGCTGCGTCAGCGAGATGCCCACGAGCTGGCCCGGCGGGAGCGCCTCGTCTTCGCCTGCGGTCGGTACGAGGGCATCGACCAACGGGTGCTCGACCACGCCGCGACGCGCGCTGACGTACGTGAGATCAGCCTCGGTGACTACGTCCTCAACGGAGGTGAAGTTGCCGCGCTGGTCATCACCGAAGCGGTGGTGCGCCTGCTGCCCGGTTTCATGGGCAATGCGGAATCGCTCACCGAGGAGTCCCACACCGATGGGTTGCTGGAGTACCCCGTCTATACCAAGCCAGCCTCCTGGCGCGGGCACGACGTGCCGTCGGTCCTGCTCTCCGGGGACCACGGGGCCGTCGCCCGTTGGCGCCACGACCAGTCGGTGCAGCGCACCGCACAGCGGCGACCGGACCTGCTGCCGTCCAGCGCTGCTGCCACCGAGTGGGAGGTGGTCCCGGCGACCCGGGGCGACGCAGGCGAGCTGTTGACGCTCCAGCGCGCCTGCTGGATGCAGGAGGCGGCGATGAACGACTCGGTGGCCCAGATCCCGGCCCTGCAGGAGTCCCTGGCCGACGTCCAGGAGTGGCTCGGCACCTGGACGACGTACGTCGTACGCGTCGATGGTCGGCTCGTGGGCGCCGTCCGCGGCCGCCTGGTGGATGAGGCCTGGGACATCGGCCGGATCATGGTGGCCCCCGACCTCCAGGGCCGTGGTCTCGGGCGCGTGCTGCTGGACCACATCCAGCTGGTCGCGCCAGTCGACGCGACGTCGTACGTGCTGACCACCGGCCACCGCAGCGAGCGCAACCTGAGGATGTACCAGAAGGCCGGTTTCCGCCTCCGCCGCGACCTCGAGGCCCCGCCGCTCGGGGTGCTGCTCACCAAGCGTCGCTGAGTGTCTCGACCCGTCCGCTGAGTTGGGGCCCCGGTTGTCGCTGTGGCAGAATCACGCCTTGGTCCAGCGACCGAAGCTCGCTCCGAGGAACGCACGGGGGAGCTGCGTCGGGTTTCCGCCACAGGGGAGCCTCACGCCGACGGTCACCACGCTGGGTCGAGAGCCGAGCACGACCCTCCGCACCCTTCGATTCCGCGGCTGACCTGTGGCACCCGCGAGGAGATTCATCATGACCAACAACCTCGTCACCGAAATCGGTAACGCCCTCAAGCGCGACGACGTCCCTGCCTTCCGCGCCGGTGACACCATCAAGGTGCACGTCAAGGTCGTCGAGGGCAGCCGCGCGCGTGTCCAGATCTTCCAGGGTGTCGTCATCCGCATCCACGGTGCCGGCATCGGCCGCACCTTCACGGTCCGCAAGGTTTCGTTCGGAGTCGGCGTCGAGCGCACGTTCCCGCTGAACTCCCCGATCTTCGAGGAGATCGAGGTCGTGAGCCGCGGAGACGTGCGCCGCGCGAAGCTCTACTACCTGCGCAACCTGCGCGGCAAGGCCGCCAAGATCAAGGAGCGTCGCGACGCGTGATCCGGTGCTGCACCGGATCTGCAACCGTCCGACCTAGGCTTCGAGCGTGAGCGAGGAGCGCCCCGACGGGGTCATCGGCGACGTGCCTGAGAGCGATGGCACCGGCGAGCACGACGAGAACGGCGAAGCTCACAGGAAGCCTCGCCGCTCGATGTCGCTCTGGCAGGAGTCGATCCTGCTCGTGGGCGCGGCGATCGTGATGGCGATCGTGATCAAGGCGCTTTTTGTCCAGGCCTTCTACATCCCCTCTGCCTCCATGGAGCCGGGCCTGGTCAACAACGACCGGATCCTGGTGCAGAAGCCGTCCTACTGGTTCGGAGGCGAACCCGCACGAGGCGACGTCGTCGTCTTCGAGGACCCGGGCGGCTGGCTGGGCGCCGGTGAGGACGGTGAGGTCTCGGGGCTGCGAGGTGTGCTGGTCAGCATCGGGCTCTACCCCAGCGGTGGTCATCTGGTGAAGCGGGTCATCGGACTCGCCGGCGACACGATCACCTGCTGCGACGAGCAGGGACGGATCTCGGTCAACGGAGAGCCGCTCGATGAGGACGGTTACGTCGCTGCACGACCTGCGGGCGTCACCTGCAACGGGCCGATGATCTCGACCTGCGACTGGTCCGCCGGACCCGTGCCGGAGGGCACGATGTTCGTGATGGGCGACAACCGCTCGGACTCCGCGGACTCCAGCTACCACCTGTGCCTGGTGGGCGAGACCGACTGCACCGACAACCCCTTCGTCGACACCGATCTCGTGGTGGGCAAGGTCTTCTCGGTCGTGTGGCCCGTCAGCAACTTCGGGTTCCTGTCCCGGCCGGACTCCTTCGCGGACGTCCCCGACGCGAGCTGAGCAGTAGGTCGGTTCATGAGCCTGTTGCCGCGCGGGTCGACGGTACGCCGCGATGCCGGGCTCTACGGCTACGAGCGAGCGCTGCGTCGCCACGGGGTCGAGCTGATCGCCGGGGTCGATGAGGCTGGGCGAGGCGCCTGTGCGGGCCCGCTGGTCGCCGGTGCGGCCATCCTGCCGGTCGGCCAAGCGGGGGTCGTGCCCGGGCTCGCGGACTCCAAGCTGCTTACCGAGAAGGCCCGGGAGCGTTGCTACGACCAGATCGTGCGCCGGGCCGTGGCATGGTCGGTGGTGATCGTGGAGCACGATGAGTGTGACCGGCTGGGCATGCACGTCGCCAACATCGAGGCGCTTCGCCGGGCAGTGGCTCTGCTCGACGTCCGGCCGCAGTACGTGCTGACGGACGGGTTCCCTGTCGATGGTCTCGGGGTGGCGGGCCTGGCCATGTGGAAGGGCGACCAGGTGGCGGCCTGCATCGCGGCGGCCTCGGTGCTGGCCAAGGTGACCCGCGACCGGATCATGACGGGGCTGGACGACGAGTGGCCGGCCTACGACTTCAAGACGCACAAGGGCTACATCACCGACGTCCACACTGCTGCGCTCACCGAGCACGGACCGTGTCCGATCCATCGCAGGCGTTTCGTCAACGTACGTCGCGCAGCCGGCGTGGAGCCGATCCCGGGGGAGTGACTGGCCGATCGACTGGGTATCGCCTCAGCGCAGCCGCTGCGGCAGCCCGAAGACGGTCTCCACCCCGCTCGAGAAAAGCACCGACTCGGGTGGTTGATCGGTGACGCCGGGCAGACCGGCAGCTGCAACCAGCTCGTCGTCCAGCCGCACGAGGGCGGCGCGACGTAACGGCCACGGGCCGTGCGTGTTCGGGATCCACAGTGTCTGGCCCAGCACGGTGGAGTGCAGCCCGAAGCGCGCGGTGAGGAAGAGCTCCAGCTCCGACGGCTCGGGAACCACGTCGCCGATCTCGATCTCGACCAGGCTGCGCGGACGTGCGCGCGTGCGTCGTTCGGTCTCGTAGCGCAGACGGCTACCGCTCGGGACCTCGGTCCCGAGCGGCTCGATCGCAGGACGCCGCGTCATCCGCGCGAACTTGTACGGCACCCCGAAGCCGGCGTTGGCGCCGAGGACCACGGCCAGGCGCTCGGCCTCCAAGGAGCAGAACACCACGCCTCGGCGGCCTTGATCGTCGACGGAGTACACCCGCACGTTGGTCTCCAGGAAGGAACCGAGGTGAGGGATCGCCGGGCCGCGCCCCAGTCCGGCGTCGACCATGTGGAAAGGGATCAAGCCGACCCAAGCGCTCCCGTCGTACGTATCTGGGCGCACGCCCCGCGGCAGGAGGGAAGCGATGCGGACCGGATCGACGCGCCAGTGGACGAAGGTGATGTCGCGCCACCACTGGTGCATGATCTGGCGCGTCGGCAGCGGGGGACCCTGTCCAGGAACGCACGCGGGCAACTGCCTGTCGGAGTCGTCCTCGGGGGTGATCACGCGTCTACGATGCCATTGCCGATCGATCCGGAAGTAGACCCGACAGGAGTGCGATGAGCGCCGAGGACCTCGAGAAGTACGAGACCGAGCAGGAGCTCA
Organism: Nocardioides sp.; assembly: GCA_049586475.1. Taxonomy (GTDB): domain Bacteria; phylum Actinomycetota; class Actinomycetes; order Propionibacteriales; family Nocardioidaceae; genus Nocardioides. The sequence continues at coordinate 58 of JBAVCA010000191.1, read as the reverse complement.
CCCTCTACCGCGAGTACCGCGACGTCGTCGGCATCTTCAAGTACGTCGTGGAGACCGA
>JBAVCA010000190.1:0-2589 GCA_049586475.1 Nocardioides sp. | reverse complement strand
ACCGACGGATCGCCTGGCGCCACATGAGCCCGCACGTCTGGCGCTACGAGCTCACCCCGACTGCCGACGGCGGTACCACGGTCACCGAGACCTGGGACCTGTCCAAGTGCAATCCCGTGCTACGGGGTGTCCTGTCGAGCACCTTCGGATCCAAGACCCAGCAGGGCATCGAGGACACCCTGGTGAAGCTGAAGTCGGCCGCCGAGACCGACACCACCGTCGCCTGACAGCAGCGTTCGACCCGGAGCGGGTGCCCGGCTCACCCGGTGCCCGCGCCGGGGTCAGCGACCTCAGCGATCAGGCGTCTCCGCGCTGAGCCGAAGCGCGATCGACGTCAGCGCCAACGCGTGGACGGACTCCCAGGAGCCTGGCTTGAGCTTGGCTGCCACCTCCTGGGCCTGGCGGGCCAGAGCAGCGGCGTGAGCGACCTGGGTGTCATCGAGAGGCATCGGACCAGCCTACGACCACACTCGCCCTCAGGAGCCTGCCCGAGCGGGACGCGCTGGCACTGCGCGCGACACAACCGACGCTCCCACCGTAGGGTCAGAACCAGATCTCGACGATGAGTCGTCGAGACGACGAGATCGGAGCCGTCATGGATTGGTGGGGATGGGCGATCATCGCGCTGGTGGTGCTGGCGCTGTTGGTAGCACTGGTGCTGGGCGTGCAGGCGCGGCGTCGCCGTGGCGGAGTCATCGTCGGTGGCCCTGGCGAAGCGGTTGATGACGCCCCCGCCTCCGGGAGCGCCCCGTGACGCGACTGATGCGCACCTCGGAGATCGCCTCGCTGCCCGTGGTCACGCTCGCCGGCGATGACATCGCGCAGATCAAGGACATCGTCTTCTCCGCTGACGGGGGCGCCGTCGCCGGCTTCACCCTGGCCGGGCGCGGTCTCCTCGCGGGCCCGCTCAAGCAGGGCCTCTCCTGGGGCCGCGTGATCGGCCTGGGCCCGGATGCGGTGATGATCGCGGACCTCGAGGCATTGGAGCCGGTCGACGTCGTCGTGTCAGCAGCAGCGTCCTCCGGCACCGGTAGCGGCAGCGGGAGCGGGGGCGACGTCCTCGGCGATCGGGTGCTGACCGACAGCGGTACCGACCTCGGCAAAGTCTCCGATGTCGTGATCGAGTACGACAACGCCGCTGGTGGCGCGTGCGACGTGGTCGGCTACGAGATCGAGGCCTCCGATGCGTTGAAGGCCTCGACGTCGAAGAGCGCCAAGAACACCCGACTGCTGCTGCCCCTCCCCGACACGCTTGCGGTCTCTGACGAGCACGTCATGGTCCCGGCCAGTGCCGAGGGTTTCGTCAGCGACGACCTCGCCGGCTTCGGCGCGGCGGTCCAAGCCTTCCGCGCCCAGCTGAACGGAGCGAGCTGATGCTGTACTCGGACCTCAAGGGCCGCAAGCTGGTGGACACCAGCACCGCGGACACCGCTGGCAAGGTGGACGGGTTCCTGCTCGACCCAGCCTCGCGTTCGGTCGTGGCGTTGGAGTTCAAGAAGACCGACCACGGCTCGACCGTGGCGTGGAGCGACCTGACCGCTGTCGGCTCTGATGCCGTCACCGTCGCGGGCGCCTCGGTGATCGTCGACGCTGAAGGGCAGCTGGCCGACCTGGCTACCAAGGACGGGCAGGTGCTGAAGAAGCGCGTGCTCACCGAGGTCGGCGAAGACCTCGGCAAGGTGCATGACATCGACCTCGACCCGCAGAGCGGCGCGCTGCTCGAGCTGATCGTGGGCGAGAAGAAGAATCGGCACTCCGTAGCCGGCTCACGCCTGCTCGGCGTCGGGTCGTACGCCGTGGTGGTCAAGGCCGAGTAGCGCACGCCGTGGTCCGCACATCAGCCCGGCAGCCGGTCTGACCGGCTGCGCCGGCGCTACCGCGCTACGTCGCTACGGCTCAATCGCGCCCATGCGGCGACAGCCAGAGCCCGGCATCCGGCCCCTTCGGGACAATCTCAGTCGGGTTGATCCCCGTGTGGACCTCGTAGTAATGCGACTTGATCTGGTCGAAGTCGATCGTCTCACCGAATCCCGGGGTCTGGTAGAGGTCGCGGGCGTAGCCCCACAGCGCCGGCATCTCGGTGAGCTTGTTGCGGTTGCACTTGAAGTGCCCGTGATAGACGGCGTCGAAGCGGACCAGGGTCGTGAAGAGACGCACGTCGGCCTCGGTGATCGTCTCGCCCATCAGGTAACGGCGTGTGGTCAGCCGCTCCTCGAGCCAATCCATCGCGGCCCACAGTCGGTCGTAGGCCTCCTCGTAGGCCTCCTGCGAGGAGGCGAAGCCGCAGCGGTAGACGCCGTTGTTGACCTCGGTGAAGACGCGCTCCATGACCTCCTCCATCTCCTCGCGGAGGTCTGCGGGCCACAGGTCGGGGGCACCGTCGCGATGGTGCTCGCGCCACTCGAAGGACAAGTCATGGGTGATCCACGGGAAGTCGTTGGTGACGAGCTCGCCGGTGGCCTCCTCGACGATCGCCGGGACCGTGATCCCGCGCGGGTAGTCGGGGAACCGATTGAAGTAGGCCTCCTGCAGACGCTCGATGCCCAGCACCGGGTCGCGCCCCTCGGGGTCGAGGTCGAAGGACCACGA
>JBAVCA010000189.1:0-3303 GCA_049586475.1 Nocardioides sp. | reverse complement strand
TCGTCGACTACTTCCGCTGCATCTCCGGTGAGCACCCCGACTGGGACGAGAACCGCCAAGTCATGCGCGACCAAGGCAAGTCGCTGCTGCGGATCACGCCGACGCGGTGGGGGCCGATCGCGACCGGTGACTTCCCCGAGCGTTTGGCCTGCGCACGACGGGAGGCCGCCCCGGCGGTCGGCTCACAGGTCGCGGGCACCGCTGACCGCGCCACGCCAGGCCACGACGCTCCCCACAGCGCCACGCGCCGGCGCCGTTATCCTTCGCTGGAGAGCTCGGCACTCGCAGGGCAACGGCGCGGAAGGGCGACATGGCGCAGGACGGTCGGCAAGCCCGCTGGAACCACCACAACCAGCAGCGACGATGCACGATTCTGACCGCTGCCTTGCAGGTCATCGAGGAAGCGCCGGCAGGTGCGGAGTTCCACGTGCAGCAGATCGCCGCGCGGGCTGGGCTCAACCGAACAGTCGTCTACCGCCACTTCACCGACCGCGCCGACCTGGATGCCGCGATTCGCGCCGAAGTGATCGAGTCGCTGCAGAGCACCCTGAGGCCGGTCGTCTCCCTCGAAGGCACCGCTGACGAGATCATCCTGCGGATCATCTCGACCTACGTCGAGTGGACCGTGGCGCACCAGGCGCTGCACGCCTTCGCCGTCCTCGATGCGAACGGTCCCTTCCAGCAGGGGATCGACCAGATCGCCGCGCTGCTGAGCGACCTGATCGCGCTGGCTGTCGAGCTGCTGGGGGTCGATCTCGACGAGCGCGAGCGTGCCCTGGTCGATCCTCTGGCGCACGGCCTGGTCGGCGCGGTCGTCGGCGCCGTACGGCCCTGGCTCGCCCGGGAGGTGCGCGAACCTTCGTCGGCCCGGATGTCGCAGCTGTTGTCCATGGCGGTCTGGACGCTCCTCGACGGCCACCTCCGCCGACTCGGAGTGAGCCTGGATCCCGGCCGACCGCTCTCCGAGGCCCTCGACCGCTCCGGCGCCTTGAGGACCGGACGATGAGCCGCCACGAAGACCTCGATGACAGCTCCGCTGAGGCGCCGTACCGGCAGGACGGCACGGGCGACGACGATCGTCTCGACCGGCTTTGGACCCCGCATCGGATGGCCTACATCCGGGGCGAGAGCAAGCCTGTCGACGCCACGTCAGGACAGTGCCCGTTCTGTCGGATCCCGGCGCTCGAGGACCAAGCAGGCCTGGTGGTACGTCGTGGCCGGCTTGCCTTTGCGGTGCTCAACCTCTATCCCTACGCTCCGGGGCACCTGCTGGTGTGTCCGTACCGGCACCTGGCGGACTACACCGAGACCACCGACGAGGAAGCCGCCGAGATCGCCGACCCCACCCGGCAGGCGATGCGCACGATCCGCACCGTCTCGGGCGCCCACGGGTTCAACGTCGGGATGAACCAGGGCGACATCGCCGGCGCCGGGATCGCCGCCCACCTGCACCAGCACGTCGTACCTCGCTGGTCAGGCGACTCCAACTTCATGCCCGTCATCGGCCGCACCCGGGTGCTGCCCGAGCTGCTCACCGACACCCGCCGGTTGCTGGCCGACTCCTGGATCGGCTGAGGACTCGGCCGATCGCCGAGGGGCGCGATAGCCTGCGGCGCGTGTTGGACAGGTTCAAGAACTTCTGGCAGGGCGTCGTGCTGCTGCCCTTCGTCAGGCTCTTCATCAAGTGGGGCGTCAGCCCGGACACGGTCACCTTCGTCGGGACCGTCGGCGTCTCCGCGGGTGCGCTGATCTTCTACCCTATCGGCGAGCTGTTCATCGGCACGCTCTTCATCACCGCCTTCGTCTTCAGCGACCTCATCGACGGCAAGATGGCGCGCGAGATGGGCCGCAAGTCGACCTTCGGATCGTTCTGGGACTCCACCCTCGACCGGGTCGCGGACGGCGCGATCTTCGGCGGGCTGGCCCTCTACTTCGCCAACACCAGCGAAGGCGACAGCTTCCTCTACCTGTGCCTGACGCTCTACTGCTTGGTGATGGGTTCGGTGACCTCCTACGCCCGGGCCAAGGCCGAGTCGCTGGGCCTCGACGCCCGGGGCGGCATCGCCGAGCGGGCCGACCGCCTGGTCTCGATCCTCGTGCTCACCGGCATCGCCGGCCTCTTCAACCTTCCGGTCCTTATCTACGTGACGCTATGGGTCCTCGCTTTCGCGAGCACCTACACCGTCGGCTTCCGGGTGCTCAAGGTGCGCCGCCAGGCGCTTGCCGTCGACGCTGCCCGCGACGCCGCGGCAGGCAGCGGTCCCGGTTCTTCTTCACCCCTCTGAGCGCCGTAAGATCTGGTCCATGGCACAGATGAGCACCGAGAGTCAGCACGGCACGACCCGCGTCAAGCGCGGCATGGCGGAGATGCTCAAGGGCGGCGTGATCATGGACGTCGTCACCGCCGAGCAGGCCAAGATCGCGGAGGACGCCGGAGCAGTCGCGGTGATGGCCCTCGAGCGCGTGCCCGCCGACATCCGCGCCCAGGGTGGCGTCAGTCGGATGAGCGACCCCGACATGATCGACTCGATCATCGACACGGTGTCGATCCCCGTGATGGCCAAGGCACGCATCGGTCACTTCGTGGAGGCCCAGGTCATCCAGAGCCTCGGAGTCGACTACATCGATGAGTCCGAGGTGCTGACCCCGGCCGACTACGCCAACCACATCGACAAGTGGGACTTCACCGTCCCCTTCGTGTGTGGCGCGACCAACCTGGGTGAGGCCCTGCGTCGGATCACCGAAGGTGCGGCGATGATCCGCTCCAAGGGTGAGGCCGGCACCGGGGATGTCTCCAACGCGGTCACCCACATGCGCACCATCCTCGGCGAGATCCGGCGGCTCTCCTCGCTGTCCAAGGACGAGCTGTACGTCGCCGCCAAGGAGCTCCAGGCGCCGCACGACCTGGTCGCCGAGGTCGCGGCGGCCGGCAAGCTGCCCGTCGTGCTCTTCACCGCCGGCGGCATCGCCACGCCCGCCGACGCGGCGATGATGATGCAGCTCGGTGCCGACGGGGTCTTCGTCGGCTCCGGCATCTTCAAGTCCGGCAACCCGGCCCAGCGCGCCGAGGCGATCGTCAAAGCGACTACGTTCTTCGACGACGCCGACATGGTTGCCAAGGTCTCGCGAGGCCTGGGCGAAGCGATGGTCGGCATCAACGTCGAGGACATCCCGCAGCCCCACCGCCTGGCCGAGCGGGGCTGGTAGCAGCCGCCACCGGCGGCTGCCCACGACCGCGTGCTCATCTCCCGCAAGGCGGCGGCTGCTGCTGCGGCCGTGCTGCTCACCCTGGTGGTGGTGACC
>JBAVCA010000188.1:0-2723 GCA_049586475.1 Nocardioides sp. | reverse complement strand
GCTCACCCTCGTCCACAAGACCAACGTGCTGGTCAACGCGGGCTCCGTGTGGTGGCGCATCACCCAGGCCGTGGCCGCCGAGTTCCCCGAGGTGAGCGTCGATTACATGCACATCGACGCGGCGATGATCCACATGACGGTGAACCCGTCCCGCTTCGACGTCATCGTCACCGACAACCTGTTCGGCGACATCATCACCGACCTGGCCGGCGCCATCAGCGGCGGCATCGGTCTGGCCGCGTCCGGGAACATCAATCCCGACCGCACCACGCCCTCCATGTTCGAGCCGGTCCACGGCTCCGCGCCCGACATCGCCGGGCAGCTGAAGGCCGACCCGACCGCAGCCATCCTGTCGGTCGCGCTGCTCCTGGACCATCTCGGACACACCGACTCCGCGGCTGCCGTCGAGGCCGCAGCCATCGCCGACATCGCCGAGCGCAGCCTCGGGGTCACGCGCTCCACCCCGGAGATCGGCGACGCGATCGCGTCGCGCCTCAACCGCTGAGCATCCTCGCGCCCCGCGAAACCTGACTGCGAGCCGTCGTCCGTCGCGCCGCGAGCCCGGTCACGTGCCGAGGCGGCTGCGCGCCCTCTCGCTTCCCTCTTTACTAGGAAGGTCGACTAAGTTGCCACCCATGCAGATCAGCACCACGCTCTCGACCACGCCCACCTCCGAGGAGCGACTGGCCGAGATCCTTGGCAATCCCGGGTTCGGTGTCCACTTCACCGACCACATGTTCACCGTCGAGTGGACACCTGCTGACGGGTGGCACGGAGCCCGGATCGAGCCGTACGGGCCGCTGGTGCTGGACCCGGCCACGGCCGTGCTGCACTACGCCCAGGAGACGTTCGAGGGGATGAAGGCCTACCGCCACCCGGATGGCTCGGTCTGGTCCTTCCGTCCCGACCAGAACGGCGCTCGGATGGCTCGCTCCAGCCAGCGACTGGCCTTCCCGGAGCTGCCCGTCGAGGACTTCGTGCAGGCCGTCGACTCCCTCGTCGCCGTCGACCAGCGCTGGGTGCCTGATGCGAGCACGGGGGAGAAGAGCCTCTACCTGCGTCCCTTCATGATCGCCACCGAGACCTTCCTCGGCGTACGACCCTCGCAGCACGTGACGTTCATGGTGATCGCCAGCCCAGCCGGCGCGTACTTCAAGGGCGGGGTGAAGCCGGTCAAGCTCTGGTTGACCGAGGAGTACACCCGCGCAGGGCGCGGCGGCATGGGCGCGGCGAAGACCGGTGGCAACTACGCCAGCTCGCTGGTCGCCCAGCAGGAGGCGCTCAGGCACGGATGCGACCAGGTCGTCTTCCTCGACGCCGGCGAAGGTCGCTACGTCGAGGAGCTCGGCGGGATGAACCTCTTCTTCGTCCATGCCGACGGCCACATCGTCACCCCCGGAACGGGCACGATCCTGGAGGGCATCACCCGAGCGAGCATCCTCGAGCTGGCCCAGAAGATGGGCCATCAGGTCGAGGAGCGTCGCTTCTCCATCGACGAGTGGCGCGACGGCGTCGCGAACGGTGAGATCACCGAGATCTTCGCCTGTGGCACCGCAGCCGTGGTCACCCCGGTCGGAGAGCTCCTCTGGAACGGTGGGTCGGTGCCGAGCGTGCCGGCCGGCAACGTCGCCGAGCGGATCCGCGAGCAGCTCGTGGGCATCCAGTTCGGGCGGGAGCAGGACGCGTTCGGCTGGATGCACCAGATCGTGTGATCCGGTGCTGTGACCGGTCGTGCGAACCGGTCGCGGCGCGCGGAAGGCCGCCAGGGTTGGGTTGTCGTCGCGGACTGGTGTGCGCGAGTAGCCTCGCTTCGTGACGATTCGACCGCAGCCTCAGCCGCTCGTGGGCGGCTACACGCTGCTCACGAAGCTGGGCGAGGGCGGGATGGGCGTCGTCCACCTGGCGCAGCGTCCCGGCGGAGATCGGGTGGCGCTGAAGGTGCTGCGCCCACACATCGTCGGAGACGACGAGGCGCGGCAACGCCTGGCCCGGGAGGTGTCCTCCCTGTCCCGGATCCGAAGCCGGTGGGTCGCGGAGATCATCGACGCCGACCCCTGGGCGCCGGTGCCGTACGTCGCCACGCGCTACGTGCCGGGGCTCTCCCTGCACGACCACGTGGCGCAGGAAGGCGTGATCGAGGGCGACGACCTGCTGTGGTTCGCCGCGTGCTTGGCCGAGGGACTCGGATCGATCCACGCGGTCGGCGTCCTGCACCGCGACATCAAGCCTTCCAACGTGCTGATGGAGGGCCGCACCCCGATCGTCATCGACTTCGGCCTCGCCCGGGTCGCCGATGACCCCAGACTGACCCACACCGGATGGTTGCTCGGAACACCCGGCTACCTCGCACCCGAGATCCTGTACGGCGACGACGCCACCGCCGCCTCCGACGTGCATTCCTGGGCTGCGACCGTCGCCTTCGCCGCCGTGGGCCGCTCGCCCTTCGGCCGCGGTCCGTCGATGGCGATCATGGATCGCGTCCGACGCGGTGAGCACGACGTGAGCGGACTGACCGGCCCGTTGCACGACGTGGTGGTAGCGGCGCTCGACCCCGACCCGTCGCGTCGCCCGGCGCTCGAAGAAATCCTGGCCTGGCTGCGGCCGCAGACGACGCAGCCGGCTGCCGCGCTCGCTCCCGCGCCCACGGCGCCGCTGGTGGCCGGAGGTCACGGTGCGGATCCCTTTGCCGCCCCGATGGCACTCTTCGTGCGGGGGTCCCCCGA
>JBAVCA010000187.1:0-4467 GCA_049586475.1 Nocardioides sp. | reverse complement strand
CGCCGAGACCTTGCTGGTCTGCTGGCGACGCCTCGACGAGATCGCCGACGACGAGGTGCTGCCATGGGCCTACGGGGTAGCACGACACTGCCTGGCCAACGCCCAGCGCGGAGCGCGACGACAGAGTCGGGTGGCTGCCAAGATCGCCGTGGTGAATCCGCCCGTCGAGGTCGGGCCCGTCGAGGTCGGGCCCGTCGAGGACGACGCCGCGGAGGAGGTGCGCCTGGCCCTGGCCGGCCTTCCGGTCCACGACGCCGAGCTCCTCCGGCTGTGGGCTTGGGAACGGCTGGCTCCGGGCGAGATCGCGGTGGTCCTCGACATCACGCCCAACGCCGCCAGCATCCGACTGCACCGCGCGCGGGAGAAGTTGCGGGAAGAGTTGCGAAAGATGGGCCTCGATGCCGGACATGAAGGGTCGAGGAAGGGATCAGGGGATGAGTGACGAGCAGCGCGAGGAGGGCCTGAGAGCCCTGCTTGCCTCCGTCGACCCCGCGGCCACCCTGCCTGCCGCCGACCCCGCTGGGGTGGCCCGACTGATGGAGGACACGATGTCCCACCCGCCTGAGTCCCCCCGCGACCTCGATCCGCTGGCTGACGCTGAGACGCGCGGCGACCACCTGCGCCATCGCAGCCGCCTCACCTGGGGCGTCGCGGCCGCGGCCGCAGCGATCATCGTGGGCGGAGCCGCCTTCGCGACCTTCGCAGGCGACGGCGACGGACCCGGAGTGGCCTCCGGGACCCCCGACGTGGTCGCCAGCAGCGGGGCCGAGGCCACCGGGGACGGGGAGAGTCCGACCGTCACCGAGCTGAGCGTCCAGGGCGGGGAGGCCGCGGCCGGCAAGTGCCTGACGCCGGAGGCGGCACCGCAGGTCGTGAGCTCCCAGTCTCTGGTCATCGACGCGACGGTCGAGTCGATCAGTGGCGGTGTGGTGACGCTCGCCCCCACGCGCTTCTACGCCGGCGAGGAGACCGACCTGGTGACGGTCACCGAGCCCGGCGGTGACTTGCAGATGTTGCTCTCTGCGGTGAGCTTCGAGGAAGGCGGACGCTACCTCGTCTCCGCCACCGACTCGCAGGTGACGCTGTGCGGCTTCAGCGCGCCGTACTCCGAGCGGCTCGCAGCGGTCTATGACCAAGCGTTCGCCGGGTGATCGTTCGGTGACGGTGACGGTGACCGGCGTGCTGCTGGCGGCAGGCGCGGGCACTCGGATGGGGTTTCCCAAGGCACTGGCCCGAGACCCGGACGGTACGTCCTGGCTGGTGCGCAGCGTCGCCGTCCTGCGCGAGGGCGGGTGCGACCGCGTGGTCGTGGTGCTGGGGGCTCGCGCCGAGGAGGCCAAGGCATTGGTCCCACCCGATGTGCAAGTGGTCGTAGCCGAGGACTGGGCGGACGGGATGGCGGCGTCCCTGCGCTGTGGGTTGCAGGCACTCGACGTCGGTGAGCTTGCGGTCCTGACGCTGGTCGACCTGCCTGACGTGCGGCCTGACGTCGTCGAGCGGGTGCTCGCTCCGGCGAGTGGCCCGACGGCACTGGTGCGGGCGTCGTACGACGGGTTGCCGGGGCACCCGGTCGTCCTCGGCCGCGACCACTGGGCCGCGGTGGCTGACGACGTGGTCGGCGACCAGGGCGCCCAGCGGTATCTGCGCCGACACCGGTGCGCCATGGTCGAGTGCGGTGATCTGGCGACGGGCGCTGACCAAGACGAGCCGCCGTACCGCAGCAGTGGTGATGGAGCGAGTGGCGCGACCTAGTCTCCGGCGGTACGCCTGATCCTGATCGGGCCCTGGGCAGTAGCAGCGTCCACAACCTGCCCGGCCTGGGTGATCTCCACCTGACCTGCCTCGACCAGACGCCGAGCAGCGCTGCGAGCTGGCTCCATCAGGTCACGCCAATCCTCGCCACCGACCAACCTGGCGGCCTCGGACGGGCAGATCGTGGCGTCTTCAGCACGCGCGGCGAGCAGCTCGGTGATGGCCGACTCGAGGTCGGTGTCAATCTTGCTCACGCCCTGCTCCTCCGGGTCCCCGCTTCCAACGGCTCTGTTCCAGCTGTGTCCCATGGTCGCAGCACGATCGACCCCGAGGCTTCACCCGCTCGAGCGGCCAACCGGTCGCCAACGTGGCTCTGGCTAGCCTGTGCCGGTGGACACCTCGCCGACCGAAGTTGCCGATGCCACCGAGGTTGCCGCAAGGTTGGCACGCACCGGGTACCTCTGCGACGAGGACTTGGCGACCGTGGCCTTCCTCGCCCTGCGGATGCAGCGGCCACTGTTGCTGGAGGGAGAGCCCGGCACCGGCAAGACCGCGCTGGCCGAAGCGCTCGCCGCCACGCTCGACATACCGCTTGTACGTCTGCAGTGCTACGAGGGCATCGACGCCACCCAGGCGCTCTACGACTGGGACTTCCCCCGGCAGGTGCTGCACCTGCGTGCCCTCGAGGCAGTCGGCGATCCTGGCGCCACAGGGCTCGAGGAGGCCGAGAAGGACCTGTACGACGAACGCTTCCTGCTTGCTCGTCCGGTGCTGACCGCGTTGCAGCAGAGCCCGGTGGTGCTGCTCGTCGACGAGATCGACCGCGCTGACGACGAGTTCGAAGCCTTCTTGCTTGAGGTGCTCTCGACCTACCAGGTAAGCATCCCTGAGCTCGGGACGGTGCGCGCAGTGGTGCCGCCGGTCGTGGTGCTCACCTCTAACCGGACCCGCGAGCTGCACGACGCGCTCAAGCGTCGCTGCCTCTACCACTGGATCGACCACCCCGGTCTCGAGCGCGAGGTCGCCATCGTGCGCTCACGTGCGCCGGAGGTCTCGGCGGCGCTGGCCGAGCAGGTGGTCGGGGTCGTGCAGCAGCTGCGTCACCGCGGAGACCTCGAGAAGCCGCCGGGGGTGGCTGAGACCCTCGACTGGGCCCGGGCCCTGCAGCACCTCGGGGCCACCGCCCTCGACCTGGAGTCGTCGGCGCGCACCCTGGGCGCCCTGGTGAAGTATCGCGAGGACGCCGACCGCGTGCGGCAGGCGCTCGACATCATGCTGCGCCCATGACGGTCACCCATCAGTCCGACGAGCTCCTGTTGGGCTTCACCCGCGCCGTGCGCGCAGCCGGGGTCGGGGTCACCCACGATCGCGCCGCCGAGTTCCTCGCCGCGACCGCGGCGGTCGGGCTGGCCGACCGCCGCGCGACCTTCGTCGCCGGACAAGCCACGCTCTGCTCATCGCCCGACGACCTGATCCGCTACAGGCAGGTCTTCGAGGCCTGGTTCGACGCCCGATCCGGGTTGCCCCGGGAGCGACCCGTGGCGCCGAGCCCACCGACGTACACCGAGCTCGACCTTGACGAGGCCGACGACGGTGAGGGTGCCAAGGGAGGCGAGGTCAAGCAGGTTCATGTCACCGCGAGCGAGGTCGAGATCCTGCGGCACCGTGACGTCGCGGCGATGACCGCAGCGGAGAAGATCTGGCTGACAGCGCTGCTTGCGACCTTGCGGGCTCGCCCCCCTGTGCGGCGCACCGTGCGTCACGAGCCGTGGCGCCGGGGCCAGGTCGATGCGGCGCGCACCCTGCGTGCCAGCATGCGTCGTCTCGGTGAGCCCGCGCGGATCGAATGGCGCCACCGTCGCGTGCGCGCCCGTCGCGTCGTCCTGCTGGTGGACGTCTCTGGCTCGATGAGCGGGTACGCCGATGCTTTGCTGCGTCTTGCTCACGTGATTACCCAGGGGCACACGGCACGGGGAGGTCGGGTCGAGACCTTCACCGTCGGCACCCGGTTGACCCACGTCACCCGAGCCCTGCGTTCGCGCGATGCCGAGCGGGCTCTGGCGTCCGCGGGCGAGGTGGTCCCCGACTGGTCGGGAGGTACCCGGCTCGGCGAGTCGTTGCGGGTCTTCCTCGACCGCTGGGGCAGGCGGGGGCTCGCTCGCGGAGCAGTGGTCGTGGTGTTCAGTGACGGCTGGGAGCGCGGCGATGCCGCGCTGCTCGGCGAGCAAGTACGTCGGCTGCGTGCTGTCGCGCACCGCGTGGTGTGGGTCAACCCCCACCGCGGCAAGGACGGCTATCAGGCTGTGCAGGCGGGCATCGTGGCAGTCCTGCCTCATGTCGACGATTTCGTTGCGGGGCACTCGCTGGCGACGTTCGAGGAGCTGATGGAGGTGGTGGCCCGTGCGTGAGGTGCTCAGTGAGCTGATGCAGTGGTGGGAGGCGGGCGAGTCGATCGGAGTCGGCACCGTGGTGGCGACCTTCCGCTCCGCGCCCCGTCCGGCCGGTGCCTCGATGTTGGTGGGCCCGGATCAGACGGCGGTCGGTTCGGTTTCCGGCGGTTGCGTCGAAGGTGCGGTCTACGAGCTCGCGCAGTCGGTCGTCGCCAGTGGTGCCCCGGTGCTCGAGCGCTACGGCGTCTCGGACGACGACGCGCTCGCCGTCGGGCTGACCTGCGGCGGCATCCTAGATGTCTGGGTGGAGCGGATCTCCCGGGAC
>JBAVCA010000186.1:0-3589 GCA_049586475.1 Nocardioides sp. | reverse complement strand
CGTCTGCGACTCGAACGGGTGACAGCTCTGACCCTGCGAAGCTCGCCGTGTTCGTCTAGAAAGTGGCCGGAATCTAGATGAATCTAGGCGCGTCGGCCTGCTCCGGGGTCAGGGCTGCAAGAGGTAGCCTGTTACATCTCCGGTACAAACAGCCGGCCATCCTCGACGTTTGCGCAGGTCAGCATGGGTCAGTCAGTCAGTATTACGACATCTAGTCACTTGTGCAGGCAGAGCTCGAACTCACATTTCAGTAGCGAGGGCCCCGGCTTGGCCGGGGCCCTCCTGCTTTTCGAGGCTCGACGGGGCGAACGCGACCTTTTCGCAGGCACCGCCACTCCCCCGCCCATGCCACGATCCGCGCGCTACTGCCGATGAGCGTGCGCGCCAAAGGCGTCCTGATCACCGGGTGACCTACGTTGGGCGGCATGACGACTCCGAATGGCCGCAACTGGCCGCCGCGCACCGTCGCGCTGTGCATCGTTGTCCTGCTGTTGGCCGTCGCCGTAGGGGTATACGGCGGGCTGCGAGCCCCGTGGGGCACCAAACATCCGCAGGTGAAGGAAGGCATCGCCATCCGGGCCAACACCGAGAACGACCTCGTGATGTTCGACGCGGAGGACGGCACACAACTCACGCTCCACGCCGACAGCCTGTGGTGGCAGACAGACAGCGGAGAAGGGAAGGGCGATGCGCCATGCCTACAGGCACCGGACGAGAAGCCCGACGTCGAGGTGGGCTTTTTGTGGGTTGTGGGACCCGGCGGTGGTGCACGGCCCGAGGCTGTCTGGGTCAAGTGCCTGTAGCCCACCATTCGTGCAGTCAAGTTTGATGACGCCTGCACCCTAGGCACGAGCGCGAAGTGCACAATTCTGCCGCGAGCCGTGCGCGGTCATGCCGATGATGAGCGAGCGTTATGCGGCGCAGACGTCGGGCGGTCGGCAGAGGATCAGCGAGTCTGGAGCCAGCGCGTCGAACAGCCCTAGAGTTTCGCTCATGAGGTCGGAGCGGAAGGTTGAGTACGCCGGGAGCGGCGGTCTCCAGATCGCGTACGAAGTCATCGGCGAGGGGCCCTTGGACATCGTGGTTGCATTCGAGTGGGGTAGCAACCTCGATCTGGTGTGGGAGAACCCTCGGATCGAGCGATTTCTTCGTCGCTTCGGGGAGTACGGACGCCTGATCCACGTCGACCTGAGAGGAAACGGTCTCTCTGACCCTGTGGACAGCCTGCCTCCGCTCGAGGCCTGGGTCGATGATCTGCAAGCCGTGCTCACAGCGGTCGGCTCCCGACGTACGGCCCTGATCGGGCACGGGCACGCCGCGCAACTGTGCATGCTCTTCGCTGCCATGCACCCCGACCGCACCTCGGCCCTGGTCACGCTCAACGGGTTCGCACGCATGCGACGAGCCCCCGACTACCCCTGGGGTTACCCGCCTCTAGCTGAACAAGACGTCGTCAGAGCCATCAGCACAAACTGGGGCACCGGCGAAACCCTCACCTCCATCAACCCATCCCTGGGGGACGGACCCCGGGGTCTCGAATGGGTGTCGAGGCTGGAGCGCGCCTCCGGAAGCCCACGACGTGCTGCAAACAAGCAGAGACTTGTCTTCGACATCGACGTCCGAGACGTTCTTCCAGCGATATCGGTGCCAACACTGGTTGTCCACACACGGGAGAACACATTCGCCCACCCTGGACACGCCCGGTATCTCGTAGAAAATATCGCCGGTGCTCGTTTCGTGGAACTGGAAGGAGCAGACCATTCCCCGTGGGCCTCTGCGGAAGCCGACGCGCTCATGGATGTCATCGAGGAATTCCTGACTGGATCGAAAAGGGCACCAGCCACCGATCGCAGTCTCATGACTGTGGCCTTCACCGACATCGTCGGTTCCACCGAGATGGCCGCCACCCTTGGCGATCGCCAATGGCGCGGCCTACTCGAGATACACGAGTCGACCAGCCGACGAGAGATCGAAACCGCTCGCGGTCGGGTGATCAAGTCCACGGGTGACGGATTGCTGGCGACGTTCGACGGCCCGGCACGTGCAGTTCAGTGCCTACGCTCGATCGGTACACGTCTAGCGCCTCTCGCCCTGCAGATTCGCGCGGGCGTGCACACAGGCGAGGTCGAACTGATCGGGGATGACATCGGGGGGATCGCCGTTCACATCGCGTCCAGGATCACGGCTCTCGCTGGCGCGGGCGAGGTTCTGGCATCGTCCACGGTCCGTGACCTCGTCGCAGGATCAGGCCTCATCTTCGAGGATCGTGGCGAACACGCCCTAAAAGGCGTGCCGGACCCCTGGCGGCTCTTCGCCGACATCACCCCGTAGGTCAGTCGGCGTATCTGGCGTATCTCGGACGACACCCTGATCGGCATCAACCGCTCGTGCCACGCAAGAATCACTGCGCCCGCTCATGCCGTCCGTCGAGCTCCGCCCGACCATGCCGCGATGTTCGCGGTCATGCCGACATGCCGACAACACAGAACGTCCTTGCGCAGCCGTGCCGTCGGGGACGGGCCCGACTTTCAGGTCGGATGCACAAGGCTGGCGGGCACCAAGAGCTTCCAGGGTCGAAGACCCGGCGAGCCTGAGACTGACTGACGGGTCAGGCCGAGGTGCGACCGTCGACGAACATCTCGAGCCGCGCGGTTGTGTGGCCGGGGTGGTCCGGCAGGTGTCCATTGACGGCCCGCGCGGCCCAGCCCAGTCGCGTCGCGAGCTGAGCAGCCTCGACGAGATCGCCCTGGGTGAGGTGCGGGTAGGCCTCGGCATAGGGCCGCAGGAACGTGTCGCGGAACGGCGCGGTGTCGATGGAGTCCTCGACGTCGTCGAGCCCCCACGCGAGCTGGCCCTCGAGCACGACAGCGAGCACGAAGAACGGGTGGCTCACGACCGCGTCGCCCCAGTCGATGACCCAGTGGCGCCCGTCGCGCACGAAGACCTGCCCGTCGTGGAGGTCGTCGTGCTGAAGCGTCTCGCGGATCTCGTATGCCGCCAGGGCATTCGCCAACGACGCGACCTGCTCCCGTGCCTCGCGAAAGCGCGCTGCGGCGTCGAGCTCGTCCATCAGCGCGTCCCAGCCGTCGACGAGCGTGGGCAGCCGACCGTCGGGCACACCGAGCGCGAGCAGTGCTTCGACGTCGTCCTCGACGGCCAGGCTGATCCGGGCGGCGGCGTCGAGCACCTTGTGCCAACGCTGCAAACTGGCCTCGGCGACGACAAGCTCGCGCAGCCGCTCGCCGGCATCTTCCATCAGCATCCACCCGCGACCCGTGTCGGCGGCGAGCAACGGGCGCACGTGCTCGGGAGCACGTCGCGCGAGGAGCTCGACCACCGCCGCCTCGTGGGCGAGTGACTCCTGACTGGCCTTGAACCACACGACGCCGCCACTGGTCGGCACGCGCAGAGCGGTCGCCCACGAGCGTAGGTGCGGCTGGGTGGGGTCCGCAGTGCGGTGCAGCCCTAGCCGGGCCAGGTGGTGGTCGGTCCAGGACCGGACCTCTGCGAGCCACGCGGGGTCGGTCCAGCGGGAGATGTCGGAGTCGCCGGCGGTGGTCACGGGCAGCAGCGTGCTGGCTACGGGACC
>JBAVCA010000185.1:0-1653 GCA_049586475.1 Nocardioides sp. | reverse complement strand
GTCCTCGACACCGCGGTCACCCCTGACCTCGCGGCCGAAGGGCTGGCCCGTGACATGGTGCGTGGCATCCAACAGGCCCGCCGCGACGCCGGCCTCGACGTCTCCGACCGGATCTCGCTCACCGTGGGTGGCTCAGCCGATCTCCGGGCCGCTGCCCGCACCCACGAGGCGCTCATCTGCGCGGAGACCCTCGCGACGTCGTACGTCGTTGGCGAGCCCGGCGCCGGGACCAGCGTGGCCTTGGCCGACGGCGAGGACGCCACGATCCAGGTGGCGCGAGTAGAAGGGTGACCGGGGCAGCGGGGCGTGCTCAGGCAAAGGCCAGCGGCTGGCGCTGGAACCGCCAGTCGAGGTCGCCGGATCCATTCCTCGTGGTCCAGTGGTCGATGACGGCGTAGCGCGGCTCTGCACCAGGAGTCTCGAAGGACTTGGTCAAGGTCGACCCGCTGTCGGATTCCGCCGATACCTCATGGGGGCCGGGGGGCATGGCTAGCGGGAACTGCACCCAGTTGTGCTGCCCCTCTACGGCGAAGTCGTCGTCGACCACCGTGACGCCGTCCACGGCAACCGTGATCCTGACCTCGTCGTCCTCGAAGGACTGGTTGCTCACGTAGAGGATCAGGTCCGCCTCGGCCTCATCGACGATCCTGATCTCCTCGCGCTCCGATGCAGCGACCACCTCGGGTGCGTCAGGGTCCGCACTGCTGACAGCTTCACCGCAACCGACCAGGGCCCACAGGGTGAAGCTCAGGATGAACACACGCATCGTCATATCTCTGGGACGGTGCGCGCTGCCTGATGGTTCCCCCGGCGCGCCGGTGTCCCCGCTGGGGTCAGCGGGGTGGGGGGCGTGGTGGTCAGGGCTCTGCATCAGGTTCTGCGTCGGGCTCTGCGGCGGGGCCGAGTGGTGTGGTGATCGGCATGCGTCCGTGGCGGCGTCCGCGGGTGACGCGGTAGGTGAGTCCGGTGGGGCTGGTCCAGTCGTAGACCCCGGGTTGGGGTGACTTGTAGGTCCAGGCGGAGAAGGTCTTGGCGCGGTGGTGCTTGCGGCACAGCAGCGACAGATTCTGGGTTGACGTGGGGCCGCCGGCAGCAGGGTGGTCGTGGTCGAAGGGGACCCGGTGGTCGAGGTCGCACCAGCGGGCGCGGCGGGTGCAGTTGGGGAAGACGCAGACCTGGTCGCGGAGCCGGACCTGTTCGACGAGCTTGGCAGTCGGGGTGTAGGCGTGGGTGGCGAGCTGGGTGTTCAGGTCGATCACGGGGCGGATGATGACGGTGTTGCCGACGGTTTGGCACCAGGTCTTGATCTGCTCGATCAGCACGTCCCCGGCGCCGGGGTTGTCCATCGTGGCGTGCAGGGTGTCGGGGTCGAGGTGGGCGTAGAGGTTCACCCCCCGACCGCCACCGGTCTCCAAGTCGTCGTCCTCGTTGAGGTCGAGGGCCAGCTGGGTGCGGGCCATCACCCCGAGCGCCATCGAGCGTCGGACGTCGAGGGATTCCTCGCAGCCGAGGTCACCGAGACTCTTCGCACCGTCCTTCACCGCGTGCTCGAGGTCGAGGGCATCCTCGAGTGCCAGCGACCCGGAGACCGCGACGGTCCCGTCGGTGGAGGCACCTTGGGCGCCGAGGTGGACGTCGAAGGACCGGTCGTCG
>JBAVCA010000184.1:0-14023 GCA_049586475.1 Nocardioides sp. | reverse complement strand
CGATGTCCTTGAAGAAGTCGACGTTCGCGGTGTAGTAGTCCTTCCACTCCTCCGGGGTGTCGTCCTCGTAGAAGATGGCCTCGACCGGGCAGACCGGCTCGCAGGCACCGCAGTCGACGCACTCGTCGGGCTGGATGTAGAGCATCCGCTTGCCCTCGTAGATGCAGTCGACCGGGCACTCGTCGACGCACGCGCGGTCCTTGAGGTCGACACAGGGCTGCGCAATGACGTAGGTCATCGTGATCCTCCAACAGGGGTGTTGCACCTAGGCAGGCACCTAGGCGGGGCACAAGCGGGGCACAAGCGGGTGGTCCTCTGATGATGCTGGACTGAGCCTAGTATCCCGATGTGCCGGATCAACGAGAACCCCACACTGTGAACAGTCCAGCAAGGGGCCACCACGGTCTCGGACCGCACGTGGTGGGCACCCGGGTCGTCGTACGCCGGGTGGTGCGCGGTGAGCACGGGCCCAGTGGCGGCCCAGCGCTCACCGACCTGTTGGGCGTGTGCGTCTCCTGGGGGGACGGGGTATGCGTCCTGCGACCCGAGCAGGGCGCGGACGTGCGGATCGCGCTGGCCGACATCGTGTCGGGCAAACCGGTGCCGCCACGTCCGTCGGTGCGCTCGCGCGTTGAGCCCGCCACCGCCCAGCGACGCGCGTTCGCGCTCTTCCCCGACCTCGTGACCACACCGGTCGGTGCCTGGGTGCTCCGCGACTCCGCGAGCGCCACCGCACGCCGGGCGAACTCGGCGCTGGCCTTCGGTCCCTCCGGTGTGGAGGACGACGTGGAGCGGCTCGTCGCCCACTACGACCGCCCGGTGGCCGCCGTCCTCAGCGGCTCGCCCGAGCATGAGCGGCTGCGGGGGCTGGGTTGGGTCCCGCAGAGCACCGAGGGGGACACCCTGTTCCAGGTGGCCGGGACCGCTCAGCTGTCCCGTGCCCTGCGGGGCCGAGCACCGACCGCGGCAGTGCTCGACGAAGAGGTGCCCGGCAGCGTGGTGTGGGCTCGGATCGGGAAGACGGCGAGCGGGTACGCGGCCTACGCCGACGACTGGGTCGGCTTCGCTGCGATCACGGTGGATCCGAGCTCGCGCAGGCAGGGCCAGGGCGTGGCCGTCCTGGCAGCCCTCCTCGAGTGGGGAGCCGAGCTGGGCGCCACGACGGCGTACCTGCAGGTCCAACAGCACAACGTGGCCGCGCTCGAGCTCTACGGATCGCTCGGCTTCCGCACCCATCACCGCTACTGCTACGTAACTCCCGGTCCCTCCAGCTGAGCGAGGATCGCCCCTGCCAGCAGGTCCGGCGCCTCGAGCGAGAGCCAGTGGCCCAGGTCAGCGAAGGTGCGCACGGCCGTGCCTGGGCGTAGATCCGCCAGGCGGTGTGCCATGGCGAGGACCGCGATCGGGTCCTGCTCACCCCACAACAGGGCGAGCGGACCGTCGTAGGCGACCAGGGCTTCGGTCCAGCGGGCCTGGTGGCGACGGCGCTCCTCGATGTAGCGGATCAGCACCGGCAGCAGCCGATCACCGCGATCGTGCCGGATGGAGGCGATCATCGCCTCGATCGCACCGACGGGGGCCGGGGCACCCGGGGCGAAGCTCTCCGCCAGGGATCTGCGCAGGATCGCGGTCGGCAACGGGAACGGCAGCGCACGAGCGGGCAGGCGCAGCGTCAGCCGCTGACCCCGGGTCAGCGCCGCCTGGTCGATGAAGATCGAGCCGTTGGTCAGCACCACCTGCTCGACCTCGACGTCGAGGCGACCGTGCCGGCGACGCGCCAACAGCTCAGCGGTGACGGTGTCGCCCATGTCGTGCGCCACCACCACGCACCGCCGGATCCCGAGGTCGCCGAGCAGTGCCTCGACGACGTCGGCCTGGCGAAACAGCGTGTACGACGCGCCCGGCGTCTTCTCGGAGGCGCCGTAGCCAGGGAGGTCGAAGGCGACGACCCGCCGCTGGACTGCCAGGACCGGGACCACCCGGGCCCAGTCGTGGGAGGACCCCGGGAAGCCGTGCACGATCACGATCGGTGTCCCTGGACCGCCGGTGTCGCGGACGAAGATGCGCCGGTCCAGGACCTGGCGGTGCTCTCCGCCCGCGTACCAGGTTCGTACGTCGTCGGGCAGAGCGGTCACCGGCATCGCGGAGTGATGTCCGCCCGCGCCGGACCCCGCCGGGTAAGCGCGTCGAGGACGATGTCGATCGTCGGCGTCGCGAGCGGGATCGTCAGGTGCTCGGGGATCGCCGACCCGCAGAGGTCCTGCACCGTCAGGTTGGTCGTGCGGGGTCCCGGCGCGAGGTAGCCGCTGGTGTGGGGGACGACGACCTGGTCGTAGCGGGTGGTGACCTGGGTGTAGCTGACCCGCCCAGGAGTCTCGTCGCCCGCGTTGAGGCGGGTCAGGAAGGGCGAGCCGGTGCCTTGCTGGACACAGGCCCGGCAGGGCAGGTCGACCAGGTCGTTGACCAGGTCGCTGATCGGGTTGCCCCCAGCGGTGTAGGCCGTGCCATGGTTGGAGGGCGCGATCCCCACGAGGTCGTCGACCTTCTTTCCCCCGCCGAGGAACGAGAGGTAGTAGCGCGGCATCATCCCGCCCTGGGAGTGCCCGACCATCGAGACCTTCGCGGCGCCGGTGGCCAGCAGCACCCGGTCGGTGTAGCGCTTCAGCTCCTCGGCCGAAGCGCGGATGTCGTCCAGCCCACGGTTGCCGTAGTCGAGCGAGAAGACGCAGAAGCCCTCGCGCACGATCGAGCGCGAGAGCCGCTCGAGCAGGTGCTTGCGGTCACCGAAGGTGCCGTGCACCAAGATCACCGGGGTCGGACGCTGTGAGGTCGGCTCACAGTCCCAGTCGTTGGCCCCGGGCGGATCGCCCTCCGGAGACGTGGGGAAGACGATGATCGGCTCGTCGGCGGACGACACCGGGCTGACGACCAGGCCAACGACACCGAGCAGCCCGATCAGGAGAGCGGACAGGGACAACCCGAACGTGTGGCGCATGCCCGCGATCGTAGGTGTCGAGGTGGGTCAGCCGTTGCTCTGTCCAGGCGGCGGCTTGCACACCACGGTGTCGCTCGGGGTGTAGACGGTGTTGAAGTTCTCGCGACGCACGACCTCCTCCTGTCCGACCTCGCGGAAGACGCGGGTCACGTCGATGGTGAAGCCGCTGTAACCGGCGTTGGGGTAGCAGTCGGGCGTCCTGAGTGTCCGGGTCTGGGGCGGGGTCGGGTTGTAGCGCTCCCCCGTGATCGACTCGATGTCCCAGACCGGAGTGGAGAAGAGCCGCACCGTCACCGCACCCGGGGTCGACGGGGTTGCCGGGGTGACCTCGGCGTCGACCAGGACGCCGTACTCGGTGTCGTTGCCGAAGCGCAGGTCAAGGGCGCCCCACACGACCGTGGCCTCGCGGCCGACTGGGTAGCGGTCGATGTAGAAGGAGTGCGGCCGGTGCTCGACATCCTCCAGCCCGGCGAAGAACATCGCATTGAAGAGAGTCGTGGCCATCTGCGAGACGCCGCCCCCGAGCTCTTCCTTGAAGATGCCGTTGCTGATGATGAATCCCTCGGTGAAACCGTTCTCGCGGGTGCGCTCGCCCACGATGTCGTTCATCGAGAAGATCTCGCCGGGCTTCAGCACGGTCCCGTCGATGATCTCCGCGGCCCGGCCGAGGTTGATGTTGCGGTACTCGGCGTAGGGGAAGTTGGTGGTGAACTCCGAGACCTGCTCCCGGATCTTCAGCTGCCGCGCCTCGGCGGTGGTGAACTCGGCCGTCGCCACGGTGCCCTCGATCTGGGCGCTGCGTTCGCCGTCGGGCTGAGCCACCAGGTCGAGGAACGCTGTCGTCACGTCCTCGGGCTCGAAGGTGAGGCCGGGCTTGGAGGGCACGACCTTCGGGGTGCCGTCCACCAGGGTCACCGTGGCATCGATCGGCGCGCCCTTGCCGACCGAGGCGTCCTCAACCAGCGAGACGATGACGTCCTCGTCGACCGCGGGCACCAGCTCGCCGTCAACGGCATCGAGCGACAGCGCTGCGGCATAGTCCTTCGGAGCCAGGGTGACCCGGGACTTGCCGAACTTCAGCGTCACCGGTCCCGACAGCGCAGGGTTGGCGAAGGACTCGAGCGCCTCGTCGACCTCCGACTCACCGATCGACGGGGTCAGCTCGACCAGCTCCACCTCGACTGCGTCCTCGCTGAGGTAGGCCTCGCGCAGTGCCGCGGCTACGGCGTCGGCGTCGAGGCCGGTGCCCGTTCGGGGCTCACGCACGACGGTGCGTGCTTCGACGAAGCGGATCCGTCCGTCGCGCGGCTCCTGGCCGACCTGGTCCTGCAAATCCTGGACAGCAGCAGCCATCGCTGCGTCGTCGACCAGCAGGACGGGCTCGAGCTCATCGCCGCCGGTGAAGTAGTCCCACAAGCGAGCCGGGTCCCACGACCTCCCTGCACCGGCCTGGCGCACGGTGGCCTGGTAGTCGATGCCGAGCCCGGCCTCGGTCGGGTCGATGCTCACGACGTCGCCGTCCACGCTGACGTCGAGCGGCGACTCAGCGCGTTCGCCGAGCTCGTCCAGCAAGGTGGCGACAGCGCCGTCGTAGGTGCGCCCGCCGATGTCCACACCGGCCACGGTGGTGCCCCGCGGGACGTTGTCCCCGGCTACCGCGTACGCAGCGGCGTACCCGCCGGCGCCCAGCAGGACGAGGGCGAGGACCAGTCCCACGACGGTCCGTCCACCGGCGCCCTCACGGGCGGCCTTGTCGGTCTTGTCATGAGTGCTCACGCGGGCATTCTAGGAAGGATCGCCAACACTTTCGGCATCCGCGGCGCTCCTTGCCGGCTCGGACGGTGCCGGACGCCTGGGTCGCACCGTGATGATGCCGAACGCCACGATCGCCATCCCGGTGCCGAGCAGGGTGTAGCCGAAGCCGTTGCTGGCGATCAGGTAGTCACCCTCGGGCCGCGGGTTGCTGAGGTAGAACACGACTCCTAGCCAGCCCACGCCGAACGGCAGCCGCGCCCACCAGCCCGCTGGTAGCGCCAGCACCAAGGCGAGGGTGGCCACCAGGCTCAGCACCAGGCCGAGGCCGAGCCCGTGCACGACCGCGGACGCTGCGCCGACCAGCACCCCACCGGCCAAGGACACCGCGGCCACCGGCACCCGGAACCGCAGGGTCACGGCGCCGTCACCGAGATGGCGCTCACAGGCCGGCGAAGAGGTCGGTCTCGCGGCCCTCGGGGCCCAGCGGCCCATGTTCGCCCTTCGCGATCCGGTAGTACTCGCAGCCCCAGGCCGTCGAGCCCACGTTGTTCGAGAGCGCGAAGAACGGCCCGTCCGTGGTGATCTGGGTCCGGTGCGCCGTCAGCGCTGCCATCTTGGCATCGACGTACTCCTGCGCGTCCACCTCGGCGGAGAGCAGGTCGTCGGCGGTGATGAAGTGGGGCAGCGGCCCCTCCGGGTCCATCCCCTCGAACGACGTGGTGTCGCCGGCGGCACGGATCGCCCGGAGCCCGGCGCGCATCCGGGACTCCGACATCGCGCCCCAGTAGATCTTGGCGACGTCCCAGGCCTCGCCCAGGTCGACGCGGTAGGACGGCACCGCAGCCAGCGAGACGGCGTACGTCGCGACGCGGTGGGCCTGGATGTGGTCGGGGTGTCCGTAGCCGCCGAAGTCGTCATAGGTCACCAGCACCTGCGGGCGGACCTCGCGGATCACCGCGACCAGGTGGTTGGCGGCCTCGGTCAGGTCGGCTCGCCAAAAGGCGTTGTCGTGGATCACGTCGGCAGCGACAGCGTGCCCGTCGTCGTGCCACTTCATGCCGGAGTCCCGGTAGGTGCCGAAGCCGCCGAGGAAGCGGTGGTCGCTCACCCCGAGGGCAGCCATCGCGTCGGCCAGCTCGCCGCGCCGGTGCTCGCCGAGTCCGTCGTCGCGATCAGCGGCGAGGTGCTCGAGCTCGGGCACGAGGATCTCACCCATCTCGCCGGCGGTGCAGGTCACCAGGGTCACCCCGCGCCCCTCTGCCACGTACTTCGCCATCGTCGCGCCCTGGCCGATCGACTCGTCGTCGGGGTGGGCGTGCACCAGGAGCAGTCGGTGATCGGGTGTCGAGCTCATCGCTCGAGCCTAGTCGGGGCGCTTGACTCGCTTCGGTGCGGAGGGCAGGTCGAGCGGAGGCAGGGTGGAGGCGGGGGGTTCCTCGACGTCGAACCAGCCGCTGTGGTCGTCGCAGAGCAGCTCGAGCACGACGTCCGGGGCGTCGGTGACCACCGCCCACGGGTGGTCCTCGTCGTCGTCCTCACCGGCGAGAGGCTCGCGGGCCAGCTCGGCGCTGAAGCCGTCACGGGTCAGGCGGGCCATTGCCGCTCGCGCGTCGTCCTCCTCGAAGAAGATGCCGCGAGAGCTCATCGCAGGCCCCGAAGCAGGTCGCCGAGCTGCCACAGGAAGGGCAGGTCCGGCGCAAGCCACTCGACATCGTCGAGCTCGTCGGCACCGAGCCAGCTGATTGCGTCGTGCTCGGTCGGCTGCGCGCGACCCTCGGCAGCGGTGGCGATGGCCACCACCAGCTCATGGGTCGTGCCGATCGGAGAAGCACCGTCCAGCCACCCGGTCACCGTGATGTCGAGCTGTAGCTCCTCGGCGACCTCGCGGACGATCGCATGCTCG
The DNA here is from genome assembly GCA_049586475.1 of Nocardioides sp. Classification (GTDB taxonomy): domain Bacteria; phylum Actinomycetota; class Actinomycetes; order Propionibacteriales; family Nocardioidaceae; genus Nocardioides. The sequence continues at coordinate 7,370 of JBAVCA010000184.1, read as the reverse complement.
GGTGACTCCCCCGGCTCGACCTTGCCGCCCGGGAACTCCCACAGACCCGCCGCTGCCGGTGGCGTCGTACGACGACAGACCAGGACTCGTCCGTCGCGGATGATCGCGGCTCCCACGACCGTGCGCACCTGGGGTCTGTTCGGCTGGTCCATCTGGGCAGGATAGGGGGGTGCCCCGACCCCGTGGACTCCACCTTCGCCCCGGCCCCGACCACACCAGTGAGATCGATGCGCTGGCCGACCTGCTCGGCGGTCGGGTCGGCGACGGCGTCCTGCAGGACCTCGACCGGCAGGGACGCCGGTCGTGGGCGCCGGGACGAGCCGTCGACCGGGCCTGGACCTTCGACTGCGCCGACCGCCGTGACCTGCGGTGGTGGCCGCAGGGGATCGACACGAGGGTCGACACGAGCGGCTCGACGGTAGCCATCACCTGGTATGCCAAGAAGCTGCCCGGGGACCGGCAGTCCCAAGGCTCACGCATCACCCTCTTCGACCTCGAGAGCCGCCGCTATCGCCACGTGCTGCTGGTTCGACCGACGCTGATCGACGGCGTCCCGGGCTTGGTGCCGTTGCGCGTGCACGCCGGCGGCCTGGTCTGGCACGGGCGCCGCCTCCACGTGGCCGCGACCGGCAAGGGCTGGTGGACCTGCCTGCTCGACGACGTGATCTCCATCCCCGACGGACACGCAGTGCGCGAGCACTCCTTCGGGTACCGCTACGTCCTCCCGGTGCGCACCTCCTATCAAGCCGCCGCGGACGAAGGCGTCGAGAAGCTGCGCTACTCCTTCTTCTCGCGCGACGCCTCGGACCTGATCATCGGGGAGTACGGGCGCGGGTCGTCATCGCGACGTCTGGTCCGCATCGCGCTCGACGCCGAGACCTCGCTGCCGGTCGCCGATCCCGAGGGGATCGCGCTGCCGGAGGTGATCGGGGACGGGGTGGGACACATGCAGGGAGCCGTCCGTGTCGACGGCCGTTGGTATGCCACCACCTCGCACGGTCGCTCCCGCCTGGGATCGGTGTGGACCGGAGAGCCCGGCGCCCTCACCCGGCACCGCTGGGCCACCCCGATGGGCCCCGAGGACCTCAGCCACGACCCGGTCACCGACACGTTGTGGTCGGTCACCGAACACCCGTGGGCACGGTGGATCTACACGATGAAGCGGTCCTGGTTCGACCTCCGACCCTGAGGCCGCTCCCCTAGCGCGGCAGCCGCGCCAGCTGCCTCGACTGCGCCACCAGCCGTCCCGCGGAGTCCCAGACCTCGCAGTCCTCCTCGAACATGCCGCCGGCGATGTTGCGGGTCGCGTGCCGTACGCGCAACCAGCCCGGGGCAGGCTTGGCGCGCACGTGGGCGGTCAGCTCGAGCGTCGGGGCCCAGCCGAGCTGGCCGTAGGTGAACATCACCGGAGGCAACGCGTCGACCACCAGGAGCAGCTCGATCGGGTCCGGGTCCCGGCCGTCCTCGAGGCGGAACCACGCGCTCAGCTCTCCGCTGTGATTGGGCTCGCCCACCGCCCAGCCGATGTGGTCGGGGTGGAAGAGCATCTCGAAGCGCCCCATCAGCGGTGCGACCTTGCGCAGGCTCGCCGGTGCCATCGAGTTGGGCACGCACTGCTCCGGCGGGGGCAGGTCGAACGGCTCGGCGGTGGTGCGCACGTCGTCGGCGTCGCGGTCGAGGTCGCCGTACGTCGCCAGGACGGTGATCCGGGTGTCGTCACCCTGCGTCAGCTCTGCGGCGACGGTCGCGACCGTGCCTCCCTCACGCAGCACCCGGACGCTCACCTCGGCCGCCCCCTCGGTGGTGGCCGAGAGGTAGTAGGCGCTGACGCTGAGGGGGTCGGGCTTGGTCGGCAGGCTGGCCTTCACGGCATTGCCGATGACGGCCAGCAGGTAGCCACCGTTGAGACCGCCCCCGACCATCCAGCCGCCGTCGAGGGTGGCGACGTACGTTCCCGGTGCGTCCACGCGAGGGTTGACCGCGGTCTGGGTGTCGAAGATGGAGCTCATGAGCGCGACGCTAGCCACCAGGGCGCGCCTCACGCGTAGTGGGCCTCAGATGACGACTAGATTGTGGGGGTGCCTCCCGCAACGACCCTCGCTCCATCGACCCCGGCCGGTACGAAGGCCGAGCGCACCCGCGAAGCGCTGCGCCAGGCCGCGATCCGGCATTTCGTCGAGCACGGCTTCGAGGCGGCGCACGTGCCGTCGATCGCAGCCGAGGTCGGCGTCACCGAGCGCACCTTCTACCGTCACTTCACCACCAAGGACGAGGTGCTGTTCGTCGACGTCACGACCAGCCTCACCTGGTTCCGCACAGTGGTCCGCGAGCGACTCGCAGCCGGGGACGACCTGATCGCGGCCGTCATGCACGCCATCACCTCCCCGCCGATCGACCCGCGCCTGATGGTGGAGATCGCCCGCCTGCGCGCCCAGCTCTTGAGCCCTGCTCGCATCGAGCGATCGTTCCGTGACGCGCAGGGCGTGATGGTGCGCTACCTGCGCGAGGTCCTGACCGAGCGCGGGGAGGAGCCGCTCCGAGCCGCCGTCGGCGCCGAAGTGGTGGCGGGAGCGGTCTTCGCCGCGCTGACGGTCTGGACCGAGTCCCCCGATGCTCGTCTGGGCGGGCTGCGGACCACCACCGAGCGCGCCCTGGAGGCGGTCCGACCGGCGCTCTAGGCAGTCACCCAGCGGTCATCCAGTCGTGGTGCCGTTGCACTGGTACTTCGACCCCTCCACCGACTTCCACTCTGTTCCCGTCCACTGGATGAAGCGCCAGCAGTCGGTGATGCGCTTGGTGCCGACCGGCATCGGTGCGTGCATTCCGTCAGCGGTCCAGTCGTCGACCCCTTTCATGGAGTCGATCAGGGAGGCACGGGTCAGGTCACCCCCCAGCGCCATGGCCTGCTGGACGAAGAGCTTTGCCGCCGACCACGCGAAGAGCCCGAAGAAGCCGGGGTCCGCGCCGGGGCTGGTCTGCTCCAGGTAGTTGAGATACAGCGAGACCTCACGATTGCTCGCCGCTTCCTCGAAGGGAACGAAGTTGGTGAAGACGGTGGTGCCGATCGCTGCTGCCCCGGCAGGTTCGGTGTACTGCCGGGAGTAAGCAGTCGGGTCGAGGAGCAGCACCTCGGGCTTGAAGTTCTGCTGCTGCATCGTCTGCACGAGTCTGACGAACTGCGGCTCGGCAGCGATGAACTGCACCGAGGTGACCCCGGCATCCTTCATCGCCTGTACGTACGGGGTGTAGTTGAACGCCCCGGTGTCCACGCCGCTGACGTAGACGAACTTCACGCCGCGCTTGGTCATGAAGCGCACCTGGCTCTTGCCGCTCTCCCCCGCGGCCCCGGCGTCGATGTAGAGCATCGCGGCCTTCTGCCCGCCGTCGGCGTTGCGCTTGACGTAGTCGGCAACCACGTTCTGGAACTCCGAGGGACCGGCGGGCTGAGCGGCGTAGCAGGTGGTGCAGGCAGCGCGGGCCGCTGTGGTCGAGATCGCCCGGATATCGGGCAGGCCGCACTTCTGCGCGGTCGCCGCCCCGCCGGAGTCGAAGGCCGACATCGACCCGACCATCGCAAACGTGTCGTCGCACCCCTTGGCGTAGGCCTGCTGGTCAGCGCCGGCGTCGGTCCTGCTGTCGTAGCGAGCCAGGGTCAGCGACCGACCGCAGATGGTCTGGCCGCTGTCGTTGAAGTACTTGACGAACGCGCCCATTGCCAGCTGGGCCTGGGTGAACAGACCCGGCACCGGCCCGCTGATGTCGGAGGCATTGCCGATCGTGATCGTGCTGTCGGTGATGCCGGTGCCGTTGCTGAAGCCATCACACGAGGCGCCCTTCGCGGACTCCGTCGTCGCCGGCTTCGCGCCCGCAGGGGCGCCACCAGCGGACTCGGGCTCTCCTGACGCACCGGGTACCGCGGCGCTGCCCCCGGGGGCAATGTCGGGCAAGCCGGGCGACACGCCGGAGATACCCCCCGCGGGCGCTGCCGGGTCCGGCGTGAGTCCGGGCTCGAGAGATCCTGAGCTCCCCGCCTCGAGCGGTGCTTCCGGACCCGTCCCGGCCACCACGGTCGTGCCGGAGGCAGACGATGCTGACATGCCTGCCTGACCGGGCTCGAGGTTGCTACCGCAAGCGGCCAGACCGAGGCAGAGACTCAACGCGCCGAGCGCGACCCGGACTCGAGGCGACCTGCTCGTCGTGCAACTCGTTCCCATGAGATCAGCTCCGTTCGAAGCCGACGTCGAGGGTGACGGGCTCCCACTCATCGATGGACGCGGCGAGCTCGGCGAGCTTGACGCGGGTGGCCTTGAGCACGTCGGCGCCGAGCAAGAGCCTCAACGGGGGATCATCGAGCCCAGCGATCATCACGACGGCCTCCCCCACCCTGCGGGGATCGCCCGGCAGATGGTCGGCGAACTGTTTGATGAGGTCCTTGCGAACTCCGACGTCGCCGGCGTAGTCGTCGATCGGGGTCGAGGCCTCCTTCATCGACCGTCTCGCCCAGTCGGTGCGGAACCCGCCCGGCTGGATCGCAGAGACCTTGATGCCCAGGGGCCCGACTTCCTTGGCAAGCGCCTCGGTCAGCGCCTCGAGCGCGAACTTTGTCGACGAGTAGTAGGCGTTGGGTGGGTTGGCCACCAGCCCGGTCATCGACGAGATGTTGATGACCCGCCCGCTTCCCCTCGTACGCATGCCGGGCAGGACCGCCTTCAGCGTGTCGACGACCCCGAAGTAGTTGGTGTCGAAGAGGCGTCTGACCTCGGCATCGTCGCCTTCCTCAACTGCTGAGAGATAGCCGTAACCAGCATTGTTGACCAGGACGTCGATCCCGCCAAAGGCCTCCACGCAGGCAGTGACGGCGGCGTCGATGGCTCCTCGGTCGGTGACGTCGAGCGGCAACGCGATCGCCCGCTGCCCGAACTCGTCGACGAAGTCAGCGATGTCTTCGACCCGTCTGGCGGTGACGGCCACCCGATGACCCGCTTCGAGGGCACACCGCGCGATCTCGCGACCGATGCCGGTGGAGCACCCGGTGACCAGCCACCGTGCGGAGGCTTCCTCGGTGCTCATCAGCACACGCCTTCCGGCAGCCGCCGGAGATACCCGGCACGCCGCCGATCGAGGTGTAATGCTCGCTCGTCCGCGCTGATCCGAGGGACGTCGGGCAGCGCGGCGCTCAGCTGGTCGAGGTCGACGACCCGGCCACTCGCCGACAAGTCCGCGCTGGGACCGCCGGGACCGAACTCCGCCATCCGCAGGGTGAGGATGCCCTCGCGCAGGCCGTCGGAGTCGATCCAGTTCGCGACACCGGGGTCGTCGGGCCCGATGACATAGGTGTAGCTGCCGTCGGGGTTGGGCACGGACTGCGCCTTGTTGAGGCTGCCGGTGCGGTCGTAGATGTCAAGTGTGGTGCCCCAGATGGTGGACAACGGCACGGTGAAGTACTCCGCGCCGCCATCCCGCACGTCGACCACGAACGCCTGCCCGGGCTCGAGCAGGAACCGGCCGGCGACGTAGACCTGGTGTCGCATGGCCCCGGTGTGATCGGCTTGGAAGGCCAGAGCAAAGTGGTTGGGCTCGGTCTTGTACATCCCATGGCTGAGGCGGCCGGTGAAGTCGGCGAAGTGGGCCATCATTGCCGCGGTTGCGTCGGCCTGCTCATCGAGGGTGCGAGGCTGGCTGGAGGGCTCGGCGCCGAGCCGCTCGACGGTGATCAGGTTGGGGTCGTCCACTGCCCAGTCGAGCAGCACGTCACGGATGTAGAACTCGTGTGCCTCGGGTGTCGACCGCACATGGTTGGGGCGCCCGTCTGCCGGGTCGGAGTCCACGGTGATCACAAAGCTGCCGTCGTCCTCGACCTGCATCCGACGACCGTCGAGGACGTCGACGGTGCCCATGTGCGCGTCCCAGAGGGTGAAGTAGTTCTCCGTCATCCGACCGGAACCGACGCGACCGCGGATTTCGTAGCGCTCGGCGCCGGAGATCGGGATCGTTCGGTAGACCGTGTCCGGATTGTCGATGCCCCAGCGCGAGCCGGGGACCCGCTGACCCTCGACCGGGTGGGCGAGGCGGGTGATGCAGGTGACCTTCGGTCGCAAGGGGTCCGCGTTCGACGACCAGATCGCCGCAGAGAACATCACCTCCTCGAAGGCGGCCTCGAAGCGCTCCCGCATGGCCGGCGACGCTTGGGCGCGCCCCAACCACGTCTCGGCCACGGCGGCATGCGCTGCCTTGACCGTGGGGTGGGAGAGCAGCTCGAGTGCGGCGAGCTCGTGGAGGTGCTGCTCGACCGTTGCCACGGGGTGGGACAGGTCGAGCGAGGGGGCGGAAGAGGAGCCCGGGGACGTCGGCACCCGCCGAACGTACCAGCGATCCGCATCAGATGTCAGTACTGACGAAATCGCTGGTTGTAGTCGGCGAACCTCTCGTCGATCATCGCCTCGGTGAGCCCGTAACTGGCTGCGGCGTAGGGCGGCCGACCCGCCTCGCGCGGCCGCCGGTCCAGCCACTCACCCATCCCGGTCGCGGCCGGAGCGTCGAGCTCGAGCCCCAGCGCGGCATACACCCTCGCGACGGTGGCGAGCGGGTCGCGCACGAGGTCCTCGAAGGCCAGGTCGGTTGCGGGCGCAGCCTCGGGCTCGGCGTCCCAGGCCGCCCTGATCGCCAGCGCTCGATCGTTGGTCCAGCCCATCCGCTCGATCCACTCGGCGCCGATCCGGTGCGGGTCGACGCTGTCGGCGTGCATCCGGTGCAGCGTGGTGTTCAAGCTGGCGCCGGACGGGATGGTGTAGCGCGGATCGCGGTGCAGGTGCACCAGGTGCAGCCCCGGGAAGCAGCGGCGCAGCTCATCGAGATAGCCCAGGTGGGCCGGGGTCTTCAGCACCCACCGTCGGCGGGGGGCGTGCGCCGTTTCGCGTCTTCGCTGCTGCCACTGCAACAGCTGGAGCATCCGGCGCAGGTGCTCGTAGGCCGGCGCGAAGTCCTGCCGATTCAACCAGGACCGATAGGTCGGCACGTGGGCGCCCGACTCGGGCACGTGCGAGAGGAAGGCGTCGGCCAGGAAGACGATCTCTTCCTCAGCCTCCAGGGCATACATCGGATGAATTGCGAAGAGGTCGGGGGCGAACTGCTGGGTCTGGTCCTGCCGCGTGAGGCCAGCGGCGATCCGCGGGTCGGGTGCCGGGTCGTCGAGGTCGAGGTCCAGCGGCGGCGCTACTTGCAGTACTTCCCAGCCGCGCACGCTTCGCAGGCGGGGGTCTGCAGCCAGCAGCCGCTGAGCCAACGTCGTGCCGGAGCGCATCATCCCGACAACGACGATCGGGTCACTGACGTCCTCGTCGAGGATCTCCGGGTAGCGGCGCACCCAGGCC
>JBAVCA010000183.1:0-12492 GCA_049586475.1 Nocardioides sp. | reverse complement strand
CCACAGGCCGTCGGCGTCACGGAAGGTCGGCACTCCACTCTCGGCCGAGATCCCGGCACCAGTCAGCACGACAATCCTCACCCCGTAGTACTACCAGCCAGGACGTCCGGGCGCGGTATCTGCTCAGAAAGTCAGCTGCCGGCCAGCACCGCTGCCCGTGATGGAGACGGAGCGGACGGCTGTGCCTTCCCGACCATCGATGTCCAGGAAGCGCGGCGGCCTCGAACCGCCTCGTCTCCTGCACCTCCCCGCCCTCTTAGTAGTACCAGGGGTACGGCGACCAGTCAGGCTCGCGCTTCTCGAGGAACTGGTCGCGCCCCTCGGCGGCCTCGTCGGTCATGTAGGCCAGCCGCGTGGTCTCACCGGCAAAGAGCTGCTGCCCCACGAGGCCGTCGTCGATGAGGTTGAAGGAGTACTTCAGCATCCGCTGAGCGGTAGGCGACTTGGCGTTGATCTTGCGGCCCCACTCCAGAGCAGTCGCCTCCAGCTCGGCGTGCGGAACGGCTTGGTTGACGCCGCCCATCCGGACCCCGTCGGCAGCCGAGTACTCATCGCCGAGGAAGAAGATCTCGCGAGCAAACTTCTGCCCGACCTGGCGGGCGAGGTAGGCCGAGCCGAAGCCGCCGTCGAAGGAGCCGACGTCGGCGTCGGTCTGCTTGAAGCGCGCTTCCTCGGCGCTGGCCAGGGTCAGGTCGCACACGACGTGCAGGCTGTGGCCGCCGCCGGCAGCCCAGCCGGGCACCACAGCGATGGCGATCTTCGGCATGAAGCGGATCAGACGCTGGCACTCCAAGATGTGCAGGCGCCCCAGCTTGGCGGCGTCGATCGGGTTCGGTGGGGCCCCAGCGTCGTCGTGGCCGGTTGTCTCGTACTGGTAGCCGGCACGGCCGCGGATGCGTTGGTCCCCACCGGTGCAGAACGCCCACTTGCCGTTCTTGGCACTCGGGCCGTTGCCGGTGAGCAGCACACAGCCGACGTCCGAGGAGATCCGAGCGTGCTCGAGCACCCGCAGCAGCTCGTCGACGGTGTGCGGCCGGAAGGCGTTCAACACGTCGGGGCGATCGAAGGCGATCCGTACGGTGCCGTGCGCCTTGGCCCGGTGATAGGTCAGGTCGGTCAGGTCCTCGAAGCCGTGGACGACGTCCCAGGCCTCGGCGTCAAAGATGTCCGATACCCCGTCGATGGCACTCATGACAGGCAGGCTAGCGCCGTCGACCGCGCGCGCCACAGGTGGCACAGTGACTCTGACGCGCACCACCCACCTGCTGAAGGACGACGCGATGACCGACTCCATTTCCCAGTCCGAGGTCCCCGACGGCACCGTCACCGGCGCCGGTGGCTTCGCCGTCGGCAACAAGGGCGGCGACTACTTTGCGGTGAGTCGCCGTTGCCGCCACCTCGGGGCGGACCTCGCCGGGGGGTCGATCTCGGCCGACGGCTGCCTGGTCTGCCCCTGGCACCAGTCGGAGTACGACGTCACCACCGGCCACATGGTGAAGGGACCGCAGGGGATCTTTGCGAAGGTGCCGGGGCTCGGCGCCATGTTCATGGGTCTGAGCCGTGTACTGCCACTGCGGCGGCGCCACGTCGTCCGCGACGGCGCGAACCTGCGCCTCGACAGCTGAGCCGTGCCCGACGATCCCGGTTGCGGAATCTCCGAGGACAGCTCGTTGTTCTGCATCGCATGACTCTCCAAGGCACCTACGAGCCCAGCCCCTCTGAATGGGTGCGCGACCAGGTCGCGCTCTACGAGAGCAGCGGGGGCACCGAGGGCAACACCATGCGCGACGTGCCGATCGTCGTGTTCACCTCGCGCGGAGCCAAGTCCGGCAAGCTCCGCAAGACCCCGTTGATGCGTGTCGAGCACGAGGGCACCTACGCTGCCGTCGCATCTCAGGGCGGCGCTCCCGAGCACCCGTCGTGGTACCACAACTTTGTCGCTGATCCCCGGGTCGACGTGCAGGACGGAGCGGAACCGCGCGAGTACGTCGCACGGGTCACCGAGGGTGAGGAGCGCGCGACCTGGTGGAAGCGTGCCGCAGCGGTGTGGCCGGACTACGACGCCTACCAGGCCAAGACCGACCGGGAGATCCCCCTGTTCGTGCTCGAGCCCGTCGACTGACCTGACCCGGCGTCCCGCGGCTGCTCAGGTGAGCAGGTCGGTGATCGGGTCGATGGCGAAGTACACGGCGAACAGCGCGGAGACGACCCAGAGCAACGGGTGCACCGCGCGAGCCTTGCCGACGACGATCTTGATCAGGACGTAGGCCAGGAAGCCGGCGCCGATGCCCACCGAGATCGAGTAGGTGAAGGGCATCAGGACGATCGTCAAGAAGGCCGGGAGCGCGATCTCGACGTCGGCCCAGTCGATCTTGGTGACCTGCTGCATCATCAGGAAGCCGACGAGGATCAGCGCGGGAACGGCCGCCTCGGAGGGGATGGCCTTGACGATCGGGGTGAAGAACACCGTCAAGAGGAACAGCATGCCCGTGACCAGCGACGCCAGGCCCGTGCGCGCGCCCTCGCCCACACCGGCGGCTGACTCGATGTAGGAGGTGTTCGAGGAGACACCACCCGCACCACCGGCGATGGCGGCCACCGAGTCCACGATCAGGATGCGCTGCATGTTCGGCGGCGTGCCTGCCTCGTCGTTGAGTCCGGCCTCGGCACCGATGGCGGTCATCGTGCCCATGGTGTCGAAGAAGTCGGCCAGCATCAGCGAGAAGACCAGCAGCAGGGCGCCGATCACGCCGATCGACGCGAAGGCCCCGAAGAGCGAGAACTCACCCAGGGTTCCGAAGTCGGGCACATCGACGATGCCGTCGAAACGGGGCACGGTGAGCGACCAGCCGCCGGGGTTGTCGAAGCGCGCGCCCAGGTCGAGCACGGCCTCCAGGATGAGCGCGACGACCGTGGCCGTGACGATCGCGATCAAGATGGCGCCGCGCACCTTGCGCACCCACAGGGCGATCACCAGCAGCAGTCCGCCGGCGAAGACCAGGACCGGCCAGCCCGACAGGGTGCCGGTGTAGCCGAGCTGAAGCGGCACGGTGGTGCCGTAGGCATCGGGGATCCGACTGACGAAGCCGGCGTCGACGAAGCCGATGAGGGCGATGAACAGCCCGATGCCCACCGAGATCGCGACCTTGAGCTGGGTCGGAACGGCGTGGAAGACCGCCGTGCGGAAGCCGGTCAGCACCAGCACCAGGATGGCGATGCCCTCGAGGACCACCAGCCCCATCGCATCGGCCCAGGTCGACTGCGTGGCGATGGCCACGGCCACGAAGGCGTTGAGCCCCAGGCCGGTGGCGAGCGCCAGCGGGAAGTTGGCAGCCGCACCCATCAGGATCGTCAGCACGCCGGCGACCAGCGCGGTGCCGGCTGCGATCGCAGGCAGGTTGGGCTCCGCGCCGCCGCCGAGGTAGTTGCCCTCGGAGTCGGTCACGTAGCCGAGGATGAGGGGGTTCAGCACGACGATGTAGGCCATGGTCAAGAACGTGACCATCCCGCCGCGCACTTCTCGGGCGATCGTCGAGCCACGCTCAGTGATCTTGAAGAAGCCGTCGATGCCGCTGGGCGCAGGTGCGGTAGAGGTGCTCACGATCGCAGAGCCTCCCAGATGCGGGGCCCTCTGGCTAGGTGCCCTGCCGCAGCAGCGTCACCTGATCGTCAGCGGCTCGTTGAGCAGGCATGCCCCGCTCCCGTTGGACCCTGCTCGCATCGACCGCGGTCGCACTCGGCCTGGGCCTCGGCGCCCTGTCCCCTTCCACCGCCGCGAGCGCGCCCAGCGGTCCGGAGGACCCGGCGTACACCGCCCGGGACACCCAGAACGTCGCCGACGCCTACGGCCGCATCACCGGACCAGGCGGTCAGCTGCGCAATCCCAGCTACCTGGCCGCTCTGGCGACCGAGGTCCCGCCCACCAGCCTTGCTCAGCTTCTCACCCAGGTCGCCTCCCCTAACCGGTTGGCCGTCACGCCCGGGCAGTTCTTCCCCGGCTGGAACGTCGGCAACCCGTTGCGCGCCGACTGGGCCGGCACCCGCGGTCGGGTTCGCGCGGTTGCCTTCACCAACCGGTTCGGCGCGTTGCTCCGCGGCCACGTCTACGCGCCCCTACCCGGTGCCCGGGACCCCTACACCGGCAAACGTCTGCAGGGACCCTTCCCCGGCGTGGTCCTCACCGAGGGCTCGGTGCAGGGCTCGGAAGCGATGTACGAGTGGTTGGCCCAGGACCTCGCCGAGCGCGGCTACGTCGTGCTGACCTACGACGTGCAGGGCCAGGGCACCAGCGAGACGCTGCCACACGACGGCGGTCCCGTGAACGCGCTGCCGTTCTGCAACCCGTTCGTCGAGCCGCAGGACGGCGAGATGTCCGGCTGCCCCGGTGTCCCCTCGCAGCAGCTGTCCAACTTCGTGGTCGGCACCGAGGACGCGCTGAGCTTCTTCACCGCGACCCCGCGGCGCAACTACCGGCTCGCCGAAGCAGGGTCCGACAAGGTCAACCCCTTCTGGCGCCTCTACGACCGCACCCGTGATCGCCGGACCGAGACTCCGGGCCGCACCCAGCGAATCGCCGTGATCGGACACTCCCTGGGCGCCGCCGCGGTCTCCCAGGTGCAGAGCACCGACCGTCGGGTCGCCGTCGTCGTGGCGCTGGACAAGCTGGCCGGGGGCACCGACACCACCCCGGTCGTGCCTGCGCTGGCCGTGCAGTCCGAGTACGGGTTCACCGTGAGCCCCTGGCAGCTGAGCGGCGGTTCGTCCCTCGCGCCGCAGCCTTCTCCGGCCGGCCCCGACCCGCACCGCGAGCGCGCCACCGGTTTCGACGCCTGGGACCAGGCCGGCGTCGACTCGCTCCTGGTCGTTCCCCGCTCCTCGACCCATCTCGACTACACCGACGTGCCGCTCGTCCTGCCGGCCAGCCGGTACGGCCAGGACCTCACCAGCGTGTACGTGCAGCGCTGGCTCGATCGCTACCTCAAGCACCGCTCCGTGAAGCCGCTGCTCGCCACCTCGATGCGCTACCTCGAGCCGACCGGCAATGGGGAGTGGTCGCCGGTACGCCTGGATCGCGATCAGCTGTTGAGCTTCTACTACTGCTCGGCCTACGCGCTGGGCTCACGCACCGACGGCGACCTCACCGGCGTCGGCTGCTGAGACCGAACCGGCCTCACTGGCGGCTGATCGACACCGCCAGGCTGGCGAGGTGGCCCACCCGGGCGACCTCGGAGTCCAGGAAGTCTGGTCCGCCACGTCGCGCCACGATGACGATCTCGTTGCCGTCCAGGCGCGCGCCCGCGTAGAGCGTGTCGACGTCGTCGGAGCCATCGGGACCCTCCAGCCGGGCCGGCCGCTCGATCTCGACGAAGTCCAGCACCGCCGGGGCCGCGCCGGTGGCGTGGAGGATTCCGTTCGAGCGGTGGATCCGTGCTGCCCAGTCGACCCGGAACGTCGCCGGCATCAGGTCCACCAGGCGGTCGAGCGCCGCTGCCGGCGCAGAGGTCAGCTCTTCGACGGCTTCGAGGTCGAGCACGAGGCCGCCCGAGGCATAGCGACTGATCCACACGACCTGCACGCCGTCGAGCTGGTTGCAGGCAGAGACGATCGAGTCGGGCATCACACCCGGCCCGATGTCGAGCAGCACGTCGTCCACCGCGGTGCCGTCAAGACGCTTCTCGACGATCTCGATCATCTCGATGTCGCCCCCGGCCAAACCGATGGCCGACGCCAGCCGCCCCAAGGACCCGGGGACGTCGGGCAGCTCGACGCGCAGCAGGAAGGGCATCTGGCGAGGCTATCGCGTGTTGGTTGCCGCGTCGTTTCGCGCACCCACCTCGGCGCGGGCGCGACGAAGCCGCTCCACCAGCCCGGTGGCTCGTTGCGCCGGGGTCGTGACGGCGCTCCGGACGGCCGCCTCCGAACCGACCACGCGCACGTGACGCTGCGCGCGGGTCACCGCGGTGTAGAAGAGCTCGCGGGTGAGCACCCGGGAGTCGGCCTCCGGCAGCAGGACCGTGATCCTCTCAGCCTGGCTGCCCTGGCTCTTGTGGATCGTCATCGCGTGCATCGTCTCGACGGCGTCGAGGCGGCCAGGCGCAAAGTCCCGCAGTCGCTCAGATCCGGAGATCCAGGCGCGCAGGCGGCCGTCGGGTAGTCGGACCGCCGCTCCGGTCTCCCCGTTGTAGATCTCCAGGGTGTGGTCGTTGGACGTCACCAGTAGCGGTCGCCCGACGTACCACTCGCCGTAGACCGGCTGTCCCGTCTGCTCGGTGACCCAGCGCTCGACCTGGCGATTCCAGTGACGGACGCCGTAGGGGCCCTCGCGATGGGCGCAGAGCAGTCGGTGACGGTCAAGGGCAGCCACCGCACCCTGCGGGTCGCCGGCCTCGGCGGCGGCGCGGATCGCGAGCGCGGACGTCAGCGTCTCGGCTCGTAGCGCGACAGCCGGGTCGGTGGTCTCGACGAACTCCACCTCGCTGCTGGGCGCTCTGAGCCGTTCGAGCACGGCGTCGGCGTCACCGGAGCGAAGCGCCTCGGAGAGCTCGAGGATGTCGGGCGTCGAGCGGTAGTTGGTGGTCAGCGAAACGACCGGGCTCCCGGTTGCCTCGGATGTGGCGATCGCACCCTCGAACCCCTGCACGATGTCGGAGAGCACCGCCCCGGCGCCGACCGAGGTCAGCTGCCGGGGGTCACCCACCAGCACCAGGCGCGACGTCGGCCGCACCGCCTCGAGCAGGCGTCCCATCATCGTGAGCTCGACCATCGAGGTCTCGTCGACGACGACGAGGTCGTACTTGAGCCGGTTGGAGCGGTCGTGGCGGAACCGGGTCTGATTGTCGAAGCGCCACCCGAGCAGGCGGTGCAGCGTCATCGCCTCCGGGCGCCCGACCAGCTCGCGGTCCCCCTCGTCCAGGCCGGCGAGCTCGGCCATCACCGCCTCCTGAAGCCGGGTCGCTGCCTTCCCGGTGGGAGCAGCCAGCGCGACCGAGAGCCGCTCGCCACGGGCGCGCGCCTGGTCGGCGAGCAGCACGAGCATCCGCGCCACGGTGGTCGTCTTGCCGGTCCCCGGGCCGCCGGTGAGCACGGTGGTCAACTGTCGGACGGCGCGCACCACGGCCTCGCGCTGCTCCTCGCTGAGGTGGCTGTCACTGATCCGCGCCACGGCTGCGGCCAGCGCACCTTCGTCGACCTCTGGCGGGGTGGAGCGGACCCGTGCCAGCAGGTCCGCGCAGACCTGGGTCTCGAGTCGGTGGTAACGGTCGAGGTAGACCAGGGCACCCTCCACCTGCAGCACCCCGTGCGCAGCCAGGTCGGAGTCCACGACGTGGCGAGCCCACGAGTCGGGATCGGGCCAGGCCAGGTCGGGGGCCAGGGCCGCGACGGTCGTCAGGTCGACGCACACCGAGCCCGCTCGCACGGCACGGACCGCCAAGGCCGCGGCCAGCAGCACGGCTGCGTCTGCGTCTGCGTCGAGCCCGGCAAGGTCGCCGAGCCGCGAGGCGACGTGGACGTCGGCAGCCTCGAGCACCCCCGCCCGGTTGAAGGCGCCGAGCAGTCCGCTGGCGCCGAGCGCCAGGCGCCGGTCAGCTGCACCGACCGGCTCGAAGATCTCCGTCACCGCGCAGTCCTCCCGTCGAGCAGGTCTGAGAGGTCGTCGAGCAGCGCCACCGGTGGCCGCCAGGTGAACACGCCGCAGGGCTCCCCGTCGACCCGCGGGGTCTGCGGACCGCACATGCCGC
Organism: Nocardioides sp.; assembly: GCA_049586475.1. Lineage (GTDB taxonomy): Bacteria > Actinomycetota > Actinomycetes > Propionibacteriales > Nocardioidaceae > Nocardioides. The sequence continues at coordinate 4,753 of JBAVCA010000183.1, read as the reverse complement.
GTAGGTAGAGGTAGACGACACCGCCGAGGTGACGGTGCGGGTCGTAGCCAGGCTGGCGCCAACGCAGGAACCGGTGCAGCACCGCGGCGTACAGCAGCGCCTGCAACGGATAGTCGGAGTGGGCCATCGCAGCGTCCAGGGCTGCCGGACGGTAGGCGTGCGCGGTGAGCGGTGCATCTCGTGGTCCGAGCCAGTTGGTCTTGTAGTCGACGATGACGTACCGGGGCTCGTTCGGCTCGCCGAGACGGAGGACGACGTCGACCGATCCGGTGAGGTAGCCCCGCAGGGGCTGTCGGCCCAGGGCCGGCACCTCGAGCGCCTCGGCATAGCCGCGGACCGGGTCGTTGACCTCCAGGTGGCGCCGCAGCAGCGGCGCAAGGTCGCCGAGCAGCGCACCGGCTCCGGCGCCCGGAAGATCGCCGCCGGAGAGGGGAAGCTCGAAGTCCAGCTCGCGGAGGCGGTCACGCAGGCCGATACGGCGCAGGGTGGCCTCGCCGTCGGGCCCCGTGGTCGCACTGCCCAACGGGGAGTCGCACACGGCGACCAGCGCATCGGCCAGCGCCTCGGTGTCGACCTCCACCGGCCACCAGGTGAGCTGCTCGTCGATGTGCGCAAGAAGCTCGAGGCGCAGGTCGGGCGCATCGGGATCGGTGTGCTCGAGGACCGCGTGGACCAGCGATCCGAACGTCGCACCGACCGGCATGCTGGCCATCGGCGACAGCATCGAGAGCTCCGGCGGCACCTCCCCCTCCGCCTCGGCCCCCGAGGACGCCCGAGCTGCGATGGTCGAGAGATCCGCCTGGGGCTCGTCGTCCTTGGCGGCGACTTCCGGCTCGCTGGTGGGCTGCGGCGCCGCGTTCCCCTCCTCGACGTGGGTCAGGGCGGAGTAGGAGGTGCGACGCCAGGTCGTGTCGACGCTGCGTCCGAAGGTCCGCACGCCGAGGCTGCCCACCGCGGGCAGCTCCGGGTCGGGCCCGAGAGGCGCGTGGATCGCTGCTTCAGGGACCGGGCCTCCGCCTTGTGCCCACCCGCCGAAGAGCGGGACCACGTCGGCGTCCGAGGGGACGTTCGGGTCGGGAGGGACCTCGCCCAGACCCCGGTCGCGGAGCAGCAGCCGGTGCAGTGGGGAGGCGACGGCGTTCTTGGTCGGCGCCCACCAGCAGATCACCTGCGACTGCGCACGCGTGATCGCCACGTACAGCAGCCGCAACCACTCCCCGGCCTCCTCCTCGGCCCATCGGGCGACGTGGTCGGCCCAGCCGGAACCTCCCGCTCCGACGTTGAGGCAGCGCTGGCCCAGCTCGTCGTGGAAGAGAGGTCGGGAGGGCTTCGGCAGGAACCGGTCTGAGAGGGAGGGGAGGTAGACCACGGGATACTGCAGGCCCTTGCTCGCGTGGATCGTCACCAGCTGCACTGCGGCCGCGTCGGAGTCGAGCCGGCGAGTGCGCTCGGCGCCGCGGCCCGCGCGCCCCTCACGCACCTGGTTGCGCAACCAGGACAGCAGGGCCACCAGCCCGAGGCGCTCCCGCAGCGCCGCCTCGTGCAGGGCCTCGCCGATGTGCCGCAGGTCGGTGAGCCGACGTTCGCCGCCCACCTCCCGCAGGACGCGAGAAGGTAGTCCCGTGGCCGAGGCCACCTCGAGCACGGCCGCGATGCCGCGTCGCGAGACCAGCTCGGCCCAGTGCCGCAGCGTCTCGGCCAGGTCGTCGGTCAGGGGCTCGCCGCCATCGTCGATCTCACGCGCGGTGCGACCGAGGAAGCAGGTCAGGGCCGCGGCACGCACGCGCGCGCTGCGGTGCGGCTGCTCGAGGCCTTCCAACAAGGTCAGCCATTCCATGGCGGCAGCCGTGGCGAAGACACTCCCGCCGCCGGCGATCACGGCCGGCACCCCGACCTCCTGCAACGCACGCTGCGAGGCCTGCAGGTCGGCGTGGCGATAGCAGATGACAGCCACGTCGTTGGGCTGGAGCGTGCGTTGCTCGAAGGTGGCGCCGGAGGCGAGCAACCGGCGGACGTCGATCGCCAGGTCGCGCGCGATGTAGGGGCGCACCGCCCCGACGGTGAGAGAAGTGGCCGGCCCCTTGCCAAAGCTGTCCCGGCGCACAGCCCGCAATCGCAGCGGCGCCGCGACCGGAGCGCCGACCAGGCGGGGCGATTGGTGGTGCGCACTGACCTCGTGCACCACGATGCGGTCGTCGCCCAGCTCGGCGCCGACCAGCAGGCGCTGGAAAGCATCGAGGAGCCCGACATCGCTTCGCCAGTTGATTGCCAGACTCTGCTGATGGTCGGCGGTGGCGGCCGCCTCGAGGTACGTCGTCACGTCGCCGCCTCGAAAGGCGTAGATCGCTTGCTTGGGGTCACCGATGAGCACCATCGTGGCTACGCCGCTGAAGGCGCGGTCCAGGACCCGCCACTGCACCGGGTCGGTGTCTTGGAACTCGTCGACCAACACGATGCGCCAACGCTCGCGCATCCGGGTCCGCGCCGGAGAGCCAACCGGCTCGAGGGCGTCCGCCAGCTGCTGGAGCAAGTCGTCATAGGAGAGAATTCCGAGGCGGCGCTTGCGGACCTCGAGCTCGGCGCGCACCGCGTGCGCGAAGGCAACCCGGCGCCCGGCCGGCGTCCCGCGATCGTCCTCGGACGGCTCGAGCCGCGCCTGGGGGTCGCCGACGACCGCACGCGCGATGGCCATCGCCTCGGCGTGCTGGAACAACGGCGGGGTGTCAGCGAAGGCGAAGGCACGGAGGTAGAGGTCGTCGACCACCTCGCCGAGCAGCTCGTCGAGGTCCTCGACGAGCGTGGCCCGGGCGTCGGTGTCGCCGGCCACGCCCAGGGAGCCGAGCACCATCGAGCAGAACTGGTGAGTGGTGGCGATGGTCGCAGCATCGAAACCGGCCAGCGCCTCGGTGACCCGGTGGTGGCGCCGCACCTGCTCAGCGGGGTCGCAGTCGAGCAGCAGGGTGAGCAGGTCCGAGCCGTCGGCCGCGAAGCCGGGATCGTCGGACAGGACGCGCTCGGCCTCCACCAGCTGGGAGCGGACCCGCTCGCGCAGCTCCTGGCTCGCGGCGCGCCCGAAGGTCACCACCAGCATCTCGTCGAGGACCGCCACCCCCTCGGCGACGTAGCGCGTCACCAGAGCGCCGATGGTCCACGTCTTACCGGTGCCTGCGCTGGCCTCGAGCAGCGTCGTGCTGCCGGCGGCCGGGAGGGCGTCGCGAATGTCGAAGGAGGCGCTCACAACGGACCGACCTTCTCGCCGATGGTGAGGATCGGCTCCCAGACCTGCCAGGCGTACGCCGCCAGTCCGGCCTCGAGCAGCGTCTCGAGCGGCGCGGAGTCACCATAGGCCCGGCGGTGGTACGCATCAGCATCCTCGCCCTCCATGCCGAAGGCGTTGTACGGGTCGGTCTCCCATGCGCGTCGGGCGAGGAAGAGCGGCGAGACGTCGTCACCCACCTGCCCTCGGACGTGCCCCTCGGCCCACGCCGCCGCGGTGGCGAGCGGCAGCGGCAGCGGCGCGCGCAGTCCACGATCGCGCAGCTCCACGAGCTGACCGAGCCACTCCAGCGCCCGGTGGTCGAGGGGACCAGCCAGGGCGCGCTTGGGTCCGGACTTCTCCCGGCCCACGGCGTGGGCGGTGTAGCTCTCGTCAGGTCGCGCCGCGCTCAGCGCCAGCAAGGTTATCCACGAGGTCAGCCGCTGCTTGGGCCTGAGACGCGAATAACCCACGCTGACCAGCTTGGACCCGTGGAGCCCCGAGACCGTGCCGGAGAGTCGGCGCCCCCCACCCAGGTCGACGTCGATGTCGACGGCGCGTGCGGGGCCGGCGCGCAGGGCTGCGGTGCGGTCGAGAAGCTTCTGCGACTCGGCAACGACCTTGCCCAGCTCGATGGTGGCCAGGCGACCAGGTGGCAGGGTGCCGCGCAGCTGCTCGGCCAGCATCACCGCCGTGGCGTCCTGGCCGGCGAGGAGCTCGCGGAGCAGCCGGTCGCCCACTCCCCACAGCTGCAGGTTGTCGAGCTCGATCGGGATGGCGTCGCTCAGCGCGTCGGGGGTCAGCGGCGTCGAGATGTCGAGCCGCTGACGCAGGAAGGAGCGGACCGGGTGCGCGAAGAACGCGACCAGATCGGCGAGGGAGACATCACCGAGCGGTCGCTCGGCCAAGGGGGCGTCGAGCAGACGCGGCGTCGACACCCGCTCGCCCACGCTGGCACGAGCACCCGCCAGCGCGTCGACGTCAAAGCTGAACGGTTGCCCCGTCCCGTCGTCGACCAGGGCGTCGGGAGTGAGGTTCCTCGGGTCGTAGGGCTGCAGCGGATGGTGGACCAGGATCGCGTCACGCACCGGCGCCGCCATGGTGCGGTCAGCAGCATCGAGGATCTCCCCCAGTGGTACGGCGGGTGGCCGCGCGGCGCCGGAGTGCTCATCGGCGCCGGTGTAGGTGATCACCACGTGATCTCGCGCGGCAAGGAGCGCGTCGAGGAGCAGCTGTCGGTCCTCGCTGCGTGCGTCGCGCTCACCGGTCAGCGGCCGCCGCGCCAGGACGTCGTCACCGTCCACGACGGTGGTGCGTGGGAAGGTGCCGTCGTCCAGGCCCACCAGGCAGACCACCCGGTGCGGCACCGAGCGCATCGGGACCATCGTGCACACCGTGAGGGTGCCGGTGCGAAAGTTGGCGCGGGTCGGGCGTCCTCCGAGCCTGGAGGCCAGCAACGCGCGCACGTCTGCCAACCGCAGCGGCACGCTGTCAGCT
>JBAVCA010000182.1:0-5296 GCA_049586475.1 Nocardioides sp. | reverse complement strand
GACCAGTGGTCGGGGAAGACCTTGCGCAGGTTCTTCTTCATGACCGTGCCGAGACCAAGCCGCTCGTCGGCCCAGTTGGCTACTGCCCCGGCCTTGGCCGGCTTCTTCGGCGTGGCAGCCGACGTCGTGTTGCTGTCGGCAACCCGACTGGTGTCAATACTCATTCGACAACACGCTCCCAGTAGCTCGGGCCAACGGGTTCAAGGAAGTCGCTCTGGGCGACGAGGAAGCCTTCGGCGTCCACGGCCAGCGGAAGCTGGGGGAGGGGACGAGCGGCTGGTCCGAAGATCACTTTAGCCGAGTCGGCGAGATCGAAAGTAGATTGGTGGCAGGGGCACAGCACGTGGTGCGTGGTGCGCTCGTAGAGCGAGATCGGGCACCCGACGTGAGAGCAGATCTTGGAATAACAGATGATCCCCTCGACCGTCCAGTCGTCCCTGCCGGCGCCGGGGATGATCTCCTCGGGCTCCATCCGGACCACGATCACCGCTGCCTTGGACTTCGCCACCTGCAGCTCGACGCCCTCCAGCTCGAAGATGCCGTCCGGGACGGCGTTGACCAGGTCGCCGATCTGCAGGTCGGCGGGTCGGATGGGGGTGCTCACGACGTCTCGAACGACGCGACGGCCAGCCTTCCAGATGGTGTGCTCGAAGCCCTTGCCCTCCTCGGCGTCCTCCACCTGACTAGGGGTGGGGCCGAGGTCGCGCAGGAGCACGATCGGGGCAAGTGCAACCACACCGATAGCGCCGAACAGCGAGTTGCGGATCAGCGGGCGTCGGCCGAGTCCGGACTCCTCGAGACCGTCGCTGAGTGCCTGGATCGTCGCTTCGCGGTCCTCGTCCGAGGATCGAGCAGGGTGACGCATCTCGACCATCTCGTGGTCGGCCATGAGCTTGCGCGCCCACTGGATGATGCCGATGCCGATGCAGAGCAGGGCCAACCCTAGCGTGAGGCCCAGGGCGAGGTTCGACGCGCCGAGCCCGCCGGCAACGTCCCAGTCATCGCCGATCTTGAAGACGAAGTAGGACACGAAGAAAAGGACCGTGAACACGGCTGAGAGGCCGAAGAGGCCAGCCACCTGGCGCTCTGCACGCTTCGCCAGTCTCTCGTCGACGTCGGTGGGACGCCAGGTGTGCTCCGGAAGACCCGGGTTGGCGATGGGGTCACCGACCTTGTCAAGCGCCCCGGAGCTCGTGGCGTCGGCGTTCTTGTCAGGCTGGATGCTCATGCGGGGTCCCCTCGGAATTGTTCGGCGGAGGAGCGGAGCGGGGGAGTCGAAGAATTGCGTGGGGTGCTCATGCGGATTCTCCCTGCTCGACGCTGCGATCGAGCGCGGTAGCGGGCTTGGCCCGGTTGCTTCGGGTCGTGTGGGCAGCGATCCAGATTGCGAAGACCAAGAGTCCGCCGATACCGAGCCAGGCGAAGAGGCCTTCGGAAACTGGGCCCAGGGCGCCGAGCCCGAAGCCGCCGTAGGACGGCTGGGCGTCGGTAGCCTGGAGGTAGGCGATCACGTCGCGCTTCTCGTCGGGGGTCAGGTTCCCGTTCGAGAAGGTCGGCATCGACTGCGGACCGGTGAGCAGGGCTTCGTAGATGTACTTGGGCTCCACACCGCGCAGCGTGGGGGCCTGGCCGCCCCGGGGCATCGCGCCGCCCTGGCCGTCGAAGTTGTGGCAGGCGGTGCAGTTGGTCAGGAAGATCTGGCCCCCGCGGGAGATCGCGGCCTCCTTATCGAAGGCCGATCCGTCCTCGGCGGTCTCGGGCAAGGTGTAGTCAGCCGGGGCGGGGATCGCCGGCCCGGTGCCGAAGGAGTCGACGTAGGCCGCGAGCTGGCGCGTTTCCTCCTCGGTGTAGATCGAGGGCTTTCGCGCAGCTTGCTGACCGGGCTGCGCCAGTGGCATCCGGCCGGTCCCGACCTGGAAGTCCACCGACGCAGCACCCACGTCAGTCAGCGCCGGGCCGTACTGCTGGCCGTCGGAGGTCAGGACCCCTTCGCCGTTCTGGCCGTGGCAGAACGAGCAGCCGTTGATGAACAGCTCCTTGCCCGACTGGATGTCCTCGGCGGTGGTGGCGCTCACCTCGGCCTGCGCGCCGGGGGAGAAGGCGGAGTACATGCCTCCGGTGAGGAGCAGTCCGAGCACGAGGACCGTGGCTCCAGCGAGCGGAGCCCGACGGTGCCGGGAGAGCCGACCAGCGGAGCGGTTCAGGAAGCGCACTATCTCGTCCCTTGGGTTGCAGAGGATGGGCGAATGGAGCGGAAGCCGGCGAAAGGGTCGGCTACTTGATGAGGTAGATCGTGGCGAACAGGCCGATCCAGACCACGTCGACGAAGTGCCAGTAGTAGGACACGACGATGGCGCTGACGGCCTGCTCGTGGGTGAACTTGCGAGCCATGTAGGTGCGCCCGAGCACGAACAGGAAGGCGATCAAGCCTCCGGTGACGTGCAGTCCGTGGAAACCGGTGGTCAGGTAGAACATCGAGCCGTACGCCGTGGAGGTGTCTCCCACCCCGCCGTCCCCGCCCATCGTGATGCCCTCGTGGACCAGCTCGGCGTACTCCAGGGCCTGGCCGCCGATGAAGACAGCGCCCATCACGTAGGTGAGGATGAACCACTCGCGCAGGCCCCACCCGCGGAAGTCGAACAGCGACCCCTTGCGGGAGACCTGACCCCGCTCAGCTGCGAAGACACCGAGCTGGCAGGTGAGGGACGACAGCACCAGGATCGTGGTGTTGGCTGCGGCGAAGGGCACGTTGAGTGCCTCGGTGCTGTCGGCCCAGAGCTCGGGGCTCACCGATCTGATGGTGAAGTACGACGCGAAGAGCGCCGCGAAGAACATCAGCTCGCTCGAGAGCCAGATGATCGTGCCGACCGCCACCATGCTGGGGCGGTCGTGATGCCCGTGCAGTCGGGAGGCCGGGATGGGAGCTGTCGTCGTTGCCACGCGACCATTATGGCGTGCACTTGCCCGAAGGGCACCTCGACCCCCGGGTGAAGTGTCGACCTATCGTGGTGAATGTGCTGGAACCTGCTGTCGCGACCACCTGGCTGAGTGCCGCGTCCACTTCTGAGCTGTTGCCCAGGCTGACCGCGAGCTCGTTCTTCAGTGAGTGGGCGCTTGCTCCGGTGCCGCTGGTCATCACGGTCTGGGCCGCGGGGCTCTACCTCGTGGGAGTCAGTGCACTGCGTCGACGCGGCGACAAGTGGCCGATCGGGCGCACCATCGCCTTCGTGGTCGCCGGGATGGGCTCCTTCTACGTGGCGACCTCATCGGGACTGGCCGCCTACGACACCACGTTGCTCAGCGTGCACATGGTGCAACACATGATCTTGGCGATGCTGGTGCCACTGGCGCTGGCCCTCGGGGCACCGGTGACGCTCGCCCTGCGAACGCTGCCTGCGGCGCCGCGGCGATGGCTGCTCACGGTGCTGCACTCCCGGGTGGCCACGGTGCTGTCATTCCCACCTCTGACCTTCACCCTCTACATCATCTCGCCCTGGTTGCTGTACTTCTCCGGTTGGTACCGGGCGTCGCTGGAGTCGACCTACGTCCACGAGGCGATGCACGTCCACCTGGTGATGGTCGGCGCTCTGTTCTTCTGGCCGTTGATGGGCGTCGACCCGATCCCTGGACGCGTCGGCTACCCGTTCCGGGTGGCGCTGACCGTCCTCACGCTGCCGTTCCACGCGTTCCTGGGGGTCACGATCATGGGTCAGACGACGCTGCTCGGAGGGGACTGGTACCCCCGGTTGTCAGAGGGCCCGATGGGAGCGTGGCTGCCGGATCCCTTCGCGGACCAGAATCTCGCCGGCGGGATCCTCTGGGCCTCCGGTGACCTGATCGGGCTGTCGTTCTTCGGGGTGCTGTTCACCCAGTGGGTGAGGTCGTCGATGAAGGAGGCTGCGCGTGAGGACCGCCGCCTGGACCGCTTGGACCGATCGGAGGCGGCACGCGAGCGGTCAGCCGGAGCAGAGCAGGCGGACGTCCAGGTCGACGAAGGGGCTCGCTGACGGGAGCTTGCAGGGGGTCGGTCTCCGCCGGAGACATGCCCTAGCATGACGCTCGTGACTGCGACTCGCCTGAAGATCCTCGTCTACTCGGACGACTCCAACGTGCGCCAGCAGGTGATCATCGCCCTGGGTCGCCGACCGCACCCCGACCTCCCGGAGGTGGAGTACGTCGAGGTGGCCACCGAGCCGGTCGTGATCCAGCACATGGACTCGGGACAGATCAGTCTCGCGATCTTCGACGGTGAAGCAGTTCCCGCCGGCGGCATCGGGATCGCCAAGCAGATGAAGGACGAGATCTTCAACTGCCCGCCGATCCTGGTCCTGACCGGCCGCCCCCAGGACGCCTGGCTCGCTACCTGGTCGCGAGCGGAGGCCGCTGTGCCTCACCCGATCGACCCGATCCAGCTCGGCGAGTCCGTCGTTGAGCTGTTGCGCGCCCGCCTGCCCGCTCAAGCGTGAGCCTGCGCTGAGCACGCTGCCCACCGATCTCGAGACGCGAGGGACCCCGTGACCACCTGGCCCGACGTGCTCACCGCCCTGGTCTCCGGCACCGACCTGAGCGCCGAGCAGGCGGCGTGGGCGATGGGCGAGATCCTTGCCGGGGAGGCGACTCCGGCACAGATCGCCGGCTTCGCCATCGCGCTCCGCGCCAAGGGCGAGACCATCGACGAGGTCACCGGTCTGGCCGAGGCGATGTACGCCCGGCGTACCCCGATCACGGTGGAGGGACGCCTGCTAGACGTCGTGGGGACCGGCGGCGACCGTTCGATGTCGGTCAATATCTCCACGATGGCCGCCATCGTCGCGGCTGGTGCCGGCGTCCGCGTCGTCAAGCACGGCAACCGGTCAGCCTCCTCGCAGTCGGGCAGTGCGGACGTGCTCGAGGCGCTGGGCCTCCGTCTTGACCTGCCACCCCAGCGCGTGGCCGAGATCGCGGTCCAGGCGGGGATCACCTTCTGCTTCTCCGCGGCCTTTCACCCGGCGATGCGGCATGCCGCTGCGCCCCGCCGCGAGCTCGGCATCGCCACTACCTTCAACTTCCTGGGACCGCTGACCAACCCGGCGCGACCAGCCGCTCAGGCCATCGGGTGCGCCGACCTGCGGATGGCGCCGGTGATGGCCGGCGTCTTTGCTGCTCGCGGAGCTGATGCGTGGGTCTTCCGGGGCGATGACGGGCTCGACGAGCTCACCACGACGACGACCTCTCGGGTGTGGACGGTGAGCGGCGGCGAAGTCGCCGAGACCGTGGTCGACCCTGCGGCCCTTGGCTTTGCTCCCGCGACCACGGA
>JBAVCA010000181.1:0-5494 GCA_049586475.1 Nocardioides sp. | reverse complement strand
GGGTGCCGCTTCGCGTTGGGTACGGTTCGGCTCGTTGCTGACGTGGCCGAAGGTGGGAGCGATGCTCGACGAGGCGTTGTCGATTCCAGATGGGCTGGAGCACGAACGATTCGTTGCTACGCCGCTGACCATCCGCACGGCGGCACTGGACTACGCGTCGTACATGGCGAGCCCGGACGTCATCCGAGTGCACAGCGACGGCCGCTGGCCAGTCGAGGGGTTCACCCTCGAGGACGACTTGAAGTTGGTCGCAAAGCATCAGACCGACCATGAGCATCGCCGCGCGTTCACGTATGTCCTGCTCGCCCCATCCCTGAACGAAGCCTTGGGATGCTTGTACCTGAATCCGCTCAGGGAGTACCTCCAACGCTCCGACGCCGACCCCCAGCTCCTCGAGGCTGTCCAGCCGGCTTCAGCGCTGGTCTCGTTCTGGCTTCGTCAAGACCGGCAGGGCACCGATCTGGCAGACGTGGTTGTTGAGGCCGTGAACGACTGGCTACTCTCGGAATGGCCGTTGGCGACGTACGTCTTTCGCGTCCTCCCCGCAGAGCGGTCCTCGTGCGACGCGCTCGAGCGACAGAACCTGCGGAGGATCCAGCTCGATCTACCGGGTGACCAACGGCCGTACCTCTGGTACCAGCGGCCCGGCTAGCCGGCGCCGCGACTCCCCTCATACCGGCAGGTCTGTACGCGCTCTCCGCGCGGCCGCCAATAGGGACACACCCAGTCAGGGACGGACCTTGCCGTCGGGAGCGCGGGCAGCGTGGTGCTGGCGTTCTCCGAGCGGGCCACCGCGCACACTGACGTCAAGATCCGGTCCGTGCGCCGCACCGAGGCGGGGTGGAGTCGTGCAGGCATCTTGCAGCGAGTCTCCCTCGAACGGGGCCAGGTGGTCACCCCACCCGTGGTCGCGGTGGCTGGTGACCGCGCCGAGGTGGCGTGGACGGTCCCCGCGCGGGGCGTCCGCCATCGCGAGGTCCGCGTCGCGAGCCTCGGGGACGGTGGTCCGCAGGTGCGCAGCCTCACTACGACGAGGGCGTTTCGCGGCGACGTGAGCCTGGGGCTCGACGTCGACGGGCGCGACGACGGCGACGTCCTGGTCACGTATGTCGAACGCCGGACCGACGAGCGCGACCTCGTCGCCTGGCTCGGCCCGCACGGTGCGCTCGATCGCACCACCGTGCTCAGCGACATCACCGAGCACCCCGTGATGTCCGGACTGGTCCCGGGCTTGGCCGCTGTCGTCGCTTCCACGGCCGCCACCCGGCTCATCAGCAGAGTGTGGGAGCGATGACCTGGTTCCGCCGCACCAGATAGAGGGGAGCGTGCAGACAGCACCACGCCCCGAGGGATCAAGCCGGAGCAGGCCGGACGGCAGGCGCATCGCTGTCGGTGCGGTGTGTCAGGCTGCTGCCATGCGGGCAGGCGAGGTGCTGGGTCGAGTCATCCTGGTGACCGGCAAGGAGGAGTTCCTGGGCGAGCGGACGGTCCAGGAGATTCGCGCCACGGTGCGCGCCCACGACGCCGAGTCCGAGCTTTCCGAAGCTCAGGGCGGTGACCTCACCCTGGCCACGCTCGGCGAGCTCTCGGCCCCCTCCTTGTTCTCCGCGGTGCGGTGCATCATCGTCCGAGCCCTGGAGAACCTGCCCGAGGAGTCGGTCGCCGGACTTGTCGACTACGCCGCGGCGCCCGCCGAGGACGTCTGCCTGGTGCTGGTCCACGGCGGCGGACCGAAGGGCTCGGGCACGCTGACCAAGCTCCGCAAGCTACCTGCGGTGACCGAGGTGAAGTCGGAGGCACTGAAGGCCTCTGACTTCCCAGGCTTCGTGGCCGCCGAGGCCCGACGCTACGGCGCGACGATCGACAACGATGCCACCCGGACGTTGGTCGACGCAGTCGGCCAGGACCTGCGCTCGCTCAGCGCCGCCGCGCATCAGCTCAGCAACGACTTTCCGGGCGAGCGACTCACCGCCGACAAGGTAGCTCGTTACTTCGGCGGCCGGGCCGAGGCAAAGTCGTTCGCGGTCGCCGACCACGCGTTCTCGGGCAACCGGGAGAAGGCGCTCGAGGAGCTGCGCTGGGCGCTCGACAACGGCACCGCATCGGTCCTCGTCACCTCGGCGTTCGCCGGCAGCGCCCGCGGACTGGCCCGCTACAAAGGGGCGCCGCGCGGGATGCGCGAAGGAGATCTGGCCCGGGAGGTCGGTGTACCCCCGTGGAAGCTGCGCACATTGCGTGATCAGTCCCGCGGGTGGTCCGACCAAGGACTCGCAGGTGCGATCCGGGCGATCGCCAGGGCCGATGCCGACGTCAAGGGAGCCGCCAGCGACGCGGCGTACGCCCTGGAGCGGCTCGTGCTCACCGTCGCGGGCCTGCGCGACGCGCGCTGACGCGGACAAGGCCCGAGGACGCGGTCCGAAAAGCACGAACGGCGTCGACCCCGGTGCGGGGCGACGCCTGGACGTGTGCGGCTCAGCTCAGAGCGAGGAGGCCGTCTTCGAGATCGCCGACTTGCGGTTGGCGGCCTGGTTCTTGTGGATGACGCCCTTGGACGCAGCCTTGTCGAGCATCTTGTTGGCCTCGCGGCCCAGCGCGACGGCGTCGTCCTTGTTGCCCTCGGCGGCAGCCGTACGGAACTTGTTGATGGCCGTCTTCAGGCCGCTCTTGACGGCCTTGTTGCGCTCGTGCGCCTTCTCGTTCTGCTTGTTGCGCTTGATCTGGCTCTTGATGTTCGCCACGGGGTGCTTCGCCTCACTGCTGGATGGACTGCTGGTCGGTAGTGCACGTCTGAAAGCGGTCGGCGCACGACAGGCGGGACACGCGACGGGCAAATCTAGCAGCGGGCCGCGGTCCCACCCAAATCCGGCGGGCCGGATCCGGGGTCAGCGTCACTCCGCCCAGCCGCGCCGCTCGCACAGCCACTCCCACAGCACCTCGCCCTGCCACAGCTGGTGGTCGCGGAGGTAGGGCGACGACGAGGGCACCGGGTCGTCGGAGTGAGCAAGGAAGTAGCCGATCAGCAGGGCCAGCACGATATCGATGGACTCAGCCTCGACGCCGGCGAAGGTGGGGTGGTTGGCAAGGACGTGCTCGACGTCCAGCCCGTCGCCTCGGGGCCCGATGAGAAGGATCAGAGAGTCGAGCCAGGCCGCACCGCGCACCGGCCAGTTCCAGTCGCAGAGCAGCACCCGACCATCAGGTGTGAGCAGCAGGTTGTCGTCGCGCACGTCGGCATGGACGACGGTCTCGCCGCCGACGACCTCGGCGAAGCGGGCCGCGAGGGCTGCAGCCTCCTCGCCATGGGGCATGGCGAACGTGGCAAGGGTGCGCTTCCACGAGGCCGGCCAGTCGGCGAGGTCGACCGCCGCGTCCTCGACCTCGAGTCGAGGAGGTGCCGGGGTGAGTGTCCGACCCACCTCGGCCAGGGCGTTCAGGCAGGCGGCGAGGTCGTCGTCGGTCCAGGGGCGGTGCGGGGCCCGGGCCTCGACGTGTTCGAAGCCGATCACGACCCAACCGTCGGCGTCGTGGGACCACAGCAACCGGGTCGCGGGGACCCCCGGCGGAAGGACGCGTGCCTTGCGTGCTTCCTCACGGTAGGCCTCGGCGAAAGCTCGCTGGGCAACCAGGGAGGCTGCCTTGACGAAGTGCCGGGTGCCGTCCTCGCAGTGCAGGACCGAAGCGAAACCGGGGGTGAAGCCCGAGCGTTGGGAGACTGCCTGAGCGACCGGTGACCCGCACCGTTGCTCGATCAGGTCGCGCAGCAACGGCGGCAGGTGAATCCACTCCAGCCGGCGGGCCGTGCGCCCGCTCGGAACGGGGGGCACGGTCGGGGGAGGCACTGGCCCATGGTGGAGCATGCAGTCGCCGGACCGCCACCGGGGTTCGTGCGCTTTTCGGTGCGGTGGCCAGGCGTGGGAGAATCGAGGGCCACCGCACCGCCGCAAGGCGTGCTCGACTGCGACCCGGAAGACCTACGTGCCTGTTCCTGCGCCGAAGCCCGGCTACACCGATCCAGCGATCATCCGGAACTTCTGCATCATCGCCCACATCGACCACGGCAAGTCGACCCTGGCCGACCGGATGCTGCAGCTCACCGGTGTGGTCGATGCCCGCGCCGCCCGGGCGCAGTACCTCGACCGGATGGACATCGAGCGCGAGCGCGGCATCACGATCAAGAGCCAGGCCGTACGCATGCCCTGGACGGTGCCGGACGACAACGACGAGAGCGCCGAGCCCGGCACCTACGTGCTGAACATGATCGACACACCCGGCCACGTCGACTTCACCTACGAGGTGTCCCGCTCACTCGAGGCGTGCGAGGCCGCGGTGCTCCTGGTCGACGCTGCTCAGGGCATCGAGGCGCAGACGCTCGCCAACCTCTACCTTGCGATGGGCGCCGACCTCCACATCATTCCGGTGCTGAACAAGATCGACCTTCCCAACGCCAACCCCGAGAAGTACGCCGCCGAGCTGGCCGGTCTCGTCGGATGCGAACCGGACGAGGTGCTGCGGGTCAGTGCCAAGACGGGGATGGGCGTCGAGTCCCTGCTCAACCACATCGTCGCGGAGACCCCGGCCCCGGTGGGCGAGGCAGACAAGCCCGCCCGTGCGCTGATCTTCGACTCCGTCTACGACACCTACCGTGGCGTGATCACCTACGTCCGAGTCATCGACGGCAAGCTCAACCACCGCGACCGGATCAAGATGATGTCGACCAACGCCACCCACGAGATGCTCGAGGTCGGCGTGATCAGCCCTGAGCAGGTCAAGGCCGGTGAGCTCGGTGTCGGCGAGGTCGGGTACCTGATCACCGGCGTCAAGGACGTCCGCCAGTCACGGGTCGGCGACACCGTCACCACCCAGCACCACGGAGCGACTGAAGCGCTCGGCGGCTACAAGCACCCCAACCCGATGGTCTACGCCGGCCTCTACCCGATCGACGGCGACCAGTTCGGCGACCTGCGCGAGGCACTGGAGAAGCTGCAGCTCAACGACGCGGCGCTCACCTACGAGCCGGAGACCTCCGGAGCTCTCGGCTTCGGGTTCCGCATCGGCTTCCTCGGGCTGCTGCACATGGAGATCACCCGCGACCGCCTCGAGCGCGAGTTCAACCTGGACCTCATCTCCACCGCTCCCAACGTGGTCTATGCGGTCACGATGGAGGACGGGTCCGACATCGAAGTCACCAACCCCAGCGAGTTCCCTGAGGGCAAGATCCGCGACGTGCGCGAGCCGGTCGTCAAGGCGACGATCCTCAGCCCGAGCGAGCACATCGGCACGATCATGGAGCTGTGCCAGACCAAGCGGGGCGTCCTGCAGGGGATGGACTACCTCTCCGAGGACCGGGTCGAGATGCGCTACGTGCTGCCGATGGGCGAGATCGTCTTCGACTTCTTCGACCAGCTCAAGTCCCGCACCAAGGGTTACGCCTCCCTCGACTACGCCCGTTCCGGCGAGCAGATCGCCGACCTGGTGAAGGTCGACATCCTGCTCC
>JBAVCA010000180.1:0-4397 GCA_049586475.1 Nocardioides sp. | reverse complement strand
GGCCCCGCCCTTGAGCCCGATCAGCTCGATCTTGTACGGCTCGTCGGCGAGCTCGGCCAGGGCCTCAGCGTCGGTGGTGACACGTCGTGAGAACCGCTGACCTTCCTTGATGATCTTGCGCATCCGGGTCTCGATCTTCTCGAGGTCAGCCGGGTTGAAAGGCGTCTCGACGTCGAAGTCGTAGTAGAAGCCGTCGGTGATCGGCGGCCCGATGCCGAGCTTGGCGTCAGGAAAGAGGTTTTGCACTGCCTGTGCCATCACGTGCGCCGTCGAGTGGCGCAGGATGTCGTGGCCGTCGGGGCTGTCGATCGCGACCGACTCCACCTCGTCACCCTCGGTCAGCTCGGTCGCGAGGTCGATCAGCTGCCCGCCCCGGCGGGCTGCAATCACGTCGGGCTCGTTGGCGAACAGCTCCCACGCCTTGGTGCCGGTCGTGACCGTCTGGTCCTGACGCACATCGGCGTGGACTCGGACGACCTTGATCTCGGACACGTGGGACTCCTTGGGTGGTGCGGCGACGTCCACCGGACGGCGGACGTCGCGATGGTATCGACCGCCACCGCCGTGCCGCCGCCCGGTTTACCGCGGGGCGAGCTCAGCGCCCGGACTCAGCACCCGTCCATCATCAGCGCGGGGCGTTCGCCCTTGGTCACGCCGACCAGCGTGACCTCGTCCTTGCCACGCAGTGGCCCGTCGTCGGGGAACGCCTCACCGAACAGGAACCCGATCCAGCGGCGGTCGGCGCCCTCGCCGACTCCGGCGTACACACCCCACTGCAGGTAGCCGACCTCGGTGGGCTCCGAGAGCCCCTCGCCGTAAGCCTCCTTGACCTGACGATAGGTCGAGCCGAGGCGAAGTCCGTGGCTCGTGCGCGGTCGTGTGCCGGTGACGTTCATCTCGATGATCCGGTCGTCGTCGTTCACGAACACGGAATAGGCATTCTTGAAGGGCTGCTTCGGTTGCAGCTTGATCGGGCCGCAGGGCGGGTTGGGCACGTTCTTGTTGAACTGCCCCGTCGCCATCGCCTGCTTGACCGTCATCCCGACTTTCGCCTTGCCGACCTTGGCGGGCTTGATGATCCGGACCTGCTTGGCTGCCGCGGACGTCTCGACAGCGGAGCCAGCCGTTCCTGGCGGTGCGCTGAGCCCGGAGAGGACGAGCGTGGTGGTCAGGACGGCAGCCGCGCTGCGACAACGCTGGTTCATGAGATCTCCTCGGACTGATGACGACGTTGGGCAGGATATTGCCCTTCGTGTTCTAGACGCCAGGGTCGAGGTTTTGGTTGCCTGATCTCGGAGCTGGTGCGTGGTGCGGCTGGGTACGAACCCGATCAGGGCGTGGTCGCGGGCGCTGGGGTCGGGCTGGTCGACGACGAGGGCGTGGATGACGTTCTTCCCGCGGTCGGCGACGCAGGTGTCGGCGCACTCGACGGAGTGGGTGATGGAGTTGCCGTGGGGGACGTCGTCGGAGAGGTCGTTGGGGACGGCGTGGGCGACGGCGTGGGCGACGCGGTCGGCGATGCCGCAGGAGTTGGGGTCGGCGATGCCGAGGGCGAGGACGACGGACCTTCCGTGGGCGACGATCCGTCACTCGGCGACGCTGTCGGCGTCTCGGTCGGCTCGGTGCCCGTGAGCGAGCCCTGATCTTCCTCGATGATGGCCAGGATCTGCTGCTCGTACTGCGTCAGCTGGCTCTGAATCTCGTCGAGTGGCTCCTGGCCGATGTCGGCGCCGTACTCCATGATCTCGAGCCAGAGGGACTCGACCGAAGCCGTGGCCTCGTCGCTGAGGGGGCCGTCGAGCGTGACGAACAGCTGCACCGCCATGGAGTAGGTCAGGCAGCTGCTGCAGTCATAGTTGAGGGCGACTGAGATGTTCTGAGGGGCTACAGCGTTCGCCTCCCCCACGACGAGGACGACTTGAAAGGCGACCGCGATGGCTGCGCAGTTCTTGCAGCTGGCCATCGCGTAGGCCTCGTTGGTGTTCTCCAGCGGCTCTGCACCGTCGGCCCACACCAGCGCGAATGCGACTGAGTAGGACGCCGTGTCGTCGGTGGTGTTGACAGCCAGCGCCTGGTTGTCGCCCGCGTCGGGCGCCAGGGGCTCGTCGAACGGGAAGATGAAAGCGCCCTCGCCCGCTTGCGCAACGTCGTCGGGAGCAAGCACGCCGTCGGAGCCCCCCGTCGCGTCAGGGCTCGACAGGTCATCGTCGAGGGCCAGGTCGAGATCGCCGCCCTCCGAGTCGGCCCCTTCGACGGCCTCGTCGACAGCCCCCTCTTCGGCGGAGTCGAGTACAACAGCATCGTCGCTCCCGACTGTCTCCCCGGTCGGCACCAGGACTGCAGCCAGCTGCGGCTTGTCCCGGGTGGGAAGGTCAGCGTCGTCGGGCCACAGCACCGTTCCGGCGCCCTGGCTGCCCACCTGAACTTCGTCTTGGGTGCTGGAGACCGGAAAGAAGTTCGTGACCGTCCCGCCTTCGTAGGCCTGAATCGGCCGGTAGCGAGTCTCTGAGGGCCACCAGGCCAGGCCGAGCCCCGCAATGAGTGCGAGGGTGGTGACGACGGCCAAGCCACGGCGCAGCGGTCGGCCGTCGGTCTTGCGCCAGATCCCGCCGCCAATCTGCCGCGCGAGGCGGACCAGGATGTAGGTGAAGGCGGCGATCGGCAGCACCACGATGACCACGGCAAGCGCGCGCGCCACAGTCTCGATGAGGTCGCCCTCGCCGAAGGCCACCGCCATCCGGTCCTGCTGCGCGCCCGCGCTGGCCCAGGCGGTCCCGACGATCCGCGGCAGAGCAAGCACCATCATCACCATCACGCCGAGCAGCACGGGGATGACAGTCAGCACCCAGATCGTCACGACCGCACGCGCCCAGGGCTTCAACTCCTGCGCAGCTGGAGGCGCCGTCCGCCACGGCACCAGGCTGCGCAAGGTGGGTCCGATGCGGTGAAAGAGATCGGGAACCCCGGTCAGGTCAGCGAGGACGTGATAGCCGTCGAAGCGGACGAACGGCAGCAGCTGCCGCAGCATCTGCAGGATCTGCGCGGCGATCAGGAGCAGGACGGCGTCGTAGCGCGACAGCCACCAGACCCCAGCCGTCGCCACTGCGATGATCGCGTTGAAGTAGAGGCCACCCAGGTCGGTACGCAACCGCCCGGCGCGGCCAAGGCGGTAGGAGTCGGTGACATCGGTGTAGAAGGCCGGCCAGACAAGGTAGAGCCCGGCACCCATCACTCCGGGGGTGGCTCCGCCGCGGGTGGCGGCGGCAGCGTGGCCGAACTCGTGAAAGCCGGCAGAGAAGACGGTGATCGCCAAAACCGCGAGCAGCAGACCTGGGCGCGCAAAGGCTTCGTGCGTGGCCGAGGCCAGCCCCTTGTCGAAGAGCACCCACCAGGTGGTCCAGGAGAAGACCAGCATGATCGGGACGACGACCGCGAGTCCGAAAAGCCCGGCGAAGGGGGCAGTCAGACGGCGTGTCTTCTCCTGGTCGGTCACCGCGACCTTGAACCGCAGCCCGAGCAGGGGGTTGCTGCGCTTGACCTCGGGCTCCACGCCGTCCTCGCGGACGGCCAGCCCCATCGGTCGCAGCTTGGCGACGAGCTCGCGCACGTTGTCCGCGGACACCTGTTTGCCCGACGCCGAGGCGACCACTGCGGCGACCTCGTCGTAGGTGCGATGCCCGTCTAGCGCCTCAAGGGTGGTGTAGAGCAGGGGCGTGAGCTGGACGGTCTGGCCGTCGGAGCGACGAGCGAGGGCCGGCGGGACCTTGTAGCCCGATCCCTTCATCTCGCCGATCAGCAGCACACCGTCGGCTCGAGCAGGGCGGACCGAGCCCCCGGCCCCGGTCGTTGGACCGGACGCCGGGGGCAGGACCACTTCGCTCACGGCTGCGGCTGGTCAGGCTGCGAGATGTCGGAGCTCTGGTCGGCGGTGGCACTCGCCTCGCCGGTGATGTTCTGGTTGATGATGGCGTCCTGCTGCGAGACCGCCACCGCGTCGCTGTCGATGGAGCCGACGTTCGCCGAGACTGCCGCGTTGATGGGCGCCGCGACGTTGGCGTTGGCGGCCACCGCTCCGTTGATCGGTGCGCTGATGTCGGCGTCCGCAGCGAGGTCCACGTCGACGTTGAGCAAGTTGCCATCGGCCACGCTGCCCAGGCTCGAGGTCGCTCCGTCGACACCGCTGGCCAATCCGTCCGTCGTGGGCGCTGCGCCGGTCGCTCCGCCGAGGCCGTCAGTCGCGCCCGAGACGCCGTCGGTCGCACCTGCGACGCCGTCCGCCGTTTGCGCTGCACCCTCGGCCGCTCCACCCACCGCACCAGCGGCACCGTCAACAGCACCCGAGAGACCGTCGGCGGTTACGCCAGTTGCGGCTGGGCCGGACGCCGAGGGATCCGTCC
>JBAVCA010000179.1:0-2895 GCA_049586475.1 Nocardioides sp. | reverse complement strand
CGAGACGCCGCGCTCGCGGGCGATGCCGGCCACGCGGGTCATCCCGGCACGGACCTCCGGCTGGAGCCAGTGCTGAGGAAGGCCCACCAGGGCCTTGGTGGCTAGCCGGATGTCGCGGATGTTGTCGATCTCGAGCAACCGGGTGAGGAAGTCCTCCAGGCGAGGCCACGGCATGTTGGCCACGTCACCGCCGGAGACGACGACGTCACGCACCGAGGGCGTGGTGCGCAGGTAGTCCATCATCGAGGCCAGACGATCGGTGGGCTTGGCCACGAACTTGAGCTTCTCGATCGTCGGGGTGGAGTTGCCCACCAGGTCCATCCGGGTGCAGTGCCCGCAGTACTGCGGGCAGGTCGGCAGTAGCTCTGCCAGCACCTTGGTCGGGTAGCGGTGGGTGAGGCCCTCGGCGACCCACATGTCGTGCTCGTGCAGGGAGTCGCGGGTCGCGTGGGGGTGCGAGGACCAGTCGGTGCGTCGGTCGGAGAAGACCGGCAGCATGTAGTGGCGCACCGGGTCGGCATAGAAGGCGTCGGTCAGGGAGCCGGCACCACGAGGGGTGTCGCGCGGCATCATCGTGTTCATCATCTGCGGCGGCACGAGCATCGACATGGTCGCCCGCTCGGCCTGGTCGCGCTCGAGGTCGGCGTAGAACCGGTCGTCGACCAGGTCACCGAGCAGCTCGCGCAGCTGGCGCACGTTCTTGACGCAGTGCTGACGCTGCCACTGCACCGATGCCCAGTCCTCGACAGTGACGTCGCGCCATCCCGGGAACCGGGTCCAGTCGGGCTCGACGAGCTCGACGCGCTGATAGGGATAGGGCTGACCGATGTCCAGGCCGATGGAGGTCTCGATGCTCATCTGCTCTCCCGTGGGGTGTCGTAGGTGGCGTGGGCCACATCAATCACTAGACTATGTGAAGATAATCCGGCGTGCACGTCCCCGCACCGCATGATTTGTTGTTGCCTGCTTAGATTCGGAAGGAAACGTCTCGATGGAGTCGTCCACCAGTCCCGACCCCACGGGTCTGCACCGGGTCCTCGACCGTCCCCCGGTCCTACCGCAGGCCGCCCAGCGACTCGACGTGTCAGCGGAGCTGTGGGCCGACGAGGTCCGGATCCGGGTGGAGAGGCTCAACCTCGACGCGGCGTCGTTCCGGCAGCTGGAGGGCAAGCACACCGTCCGGGGTCGACCCGACGGTGACGCCGTCCGGGCCGAGGTGCTCGGGATCATCGCAGCACGGGGCAAGATGCAGAACCCCGAGACGGGTTCAGGCGGGATGCTCATCGGCACCGTCGAGGCGGTCGGTCCCACGTCACCGCTCGGGCTCAGCGTCGGCGACCGGGTGGCCTCGCTCGTCTCGTTGACCCTGACGCCGCTGGTCATCGAGGACGCGCTCGTCGAGTGGGACGGGTTGGGGGAGCAGGTGCCCTGCGACGGATATGCCGTCCTGTTCGGACGCTCGATCGCTGCGCGCCTGCCCGACGACCTCGAGGGCGACCTGAGCTTGTCGGTGATGGACGTCTGCGGTGCGCCGGCACTGACGGCCCGGGTGGTCCAGGAGTATCTCGATCGGGGACGGGTACCCGTCGTCACGGTCATCGGCGGGGCCGGAAAGTCTGGTTCGCTCAGTCTTGCCGCTGCCCGCCGCGCCGGGGCCGCCCGCACCATCGGGGTGGTGCCCCACCAAGCCGAGGCAGATCTGCTCACAGAGGCTGCGATCGCCGATGCGGTGACGATCGCGGACGCCCGTGACCCGATCGCCTTGCGTGACGCGGTCGTGGCGTTCGGTGGGCCCGCAGACGTGACGGTCGTGTGCGTCGACGTGCCCGGGTGCGAGGGTGGGGCGGTGCTGGCCACAGCTGAGGGCGGGACGGTCATCTTCTTCTCGATGGCCACGTCGTTCTCCGCTGCCGCCCTGGGCGCGGAGGGTCTCGCCGCCGACGTCCGGATGATCGTCGGCAACGGCTATGTGCCCGGCCACGCGGCGTACGCCCTCGAGCTCCTGCGCTCGGACCCCGGCGTGCGCGGGCTGTTCGAGCGGAGGCTCGACCATGGCTGAGCGGCTCGTCCTGCGCGGGGGCCGCGTCGTGACCGGCGCCACCGAGCGCATCTCCACCGCGATCGGGATCGAGGACGGTCGGGTCGCCTTCACCGGCGATGACGACCGCGCCGCAGCCTGGTGCGGGACCGGTCACGGCGCACCGACCGTCACCGACCTCGACGGCGGCCTGGTGACCGCCGCATTCATCGACAGCCACGTCCACACCGTCCGCACGGGCTTTGCGCTCACCGGGTTGAACCTGACCGGGCTCCCGAGCCTGGTGTCTTGCCTCGACACCCTCGCCGTCTTCGGGGCCGAGCATCCCGAGGCCGGGGTGATCGTGGGTCAGGGCTGGGACGAGACCGACTGGCGCGAGGCACGCCCGCCGACCGGTGCCGAGCTGGAGCGCGCCGCCCCAGGACGACGGACCTACGTGACCCGGGTCGACGGACACTCGTCGGTGATCAGCCCGTCCTTGGCCGCGCTGGTCCCTGGGCTGCAGGGAATGGCCGGCTGGAGCGAGGACGGCCGGGTCGAGCGCGACGCCCACCATGCGGTGCGCAACACCCTCGAGACCCTCATCGGCGACGCCGAGCGGCTCGATGCCGCTCGGGCTGCGTGCCGGGAGATGGCGGCGCACGGCATCGTCGGGTTCCACGAGAACGCCGCTCCCCACATCGGACCGGAGTCCGAGATCGAGCTGGTGCGCCAGGCTGCGGTCGAGACCGGCCTGGACGCGACGGTCTACTGGGGTGAGCTGATGGCCATCGACACCGCCCGTCGACTCGGCGTCGCCGGTCTGGCAGGCGACCTGGTCGCCGACGGGGCGTTCGGCTCGCGCACCGCCGCCCTGT
>JBAVCA010000178.1:0-2042 GCA_049586475.1 Nocardioides sp. | reverse complement strand
CAGCTCGCCGTCTGGGCGGGCGCCACTGTCGTCACGACCGTGAGCGGGGACGAGAAGGCGACGCTGGCCGCGGCCGCGGGAGCCCACCACGTCATCAACTACCGCACCGAGGACGTCGTTGCGCGGGTCGCCGAGATCGCACCAGCCGGGGTCGACCTGGTCGTGGAGGTCGCACCTGCCGAGAACCTTGCGCTCGACCTCGAGGTGGTGCGCAACCACGGCACCATCTCCTTCTACGCCAACAACGGCGGCAACGAGGCGCCCTTGGCAGTGCGCCCGGCTTTCGCCAAGAACGTGCGGCTCCAGGGCGTCCTGCTCTACTTCCTGGACGCCGACCTGCTGGTCGCGGCGACCGAGGACGTCAACGCCGCTGTCGCCGCCGGAGCCCTCAGGGTCGGTGCCGATGCCGGGATGCCACTGCACCGCTACCCGCTCGCCGAGACCAGTCGGGCCCATGACGCCGTCGAGGCCGGGGCCATCGGCAAGGTACTCATCGAGATCTGACCCGACAGCACCCAGCGAGGATCGAGGCGTGAGACACCCCCACCGCCAAGGTCGTACGCGGGTCACTTCGCTGCTAGTCTCGGCGCCGATCGACATCCTTTAACGAGCCGTCCTGTGAGGCGGAGAAGGAGGTCCGGCAGCACCCGTGTGTGCCCAGCCAGCCCCCGACGAGGCAACAGGCCTCGCCCAGCCCCATCCCCACCGCGTGGTGCTGGACGCCCGTGACATCACCCGGGCCCTCACCCGCATCTCCCACGAGATCCTCGAGCGCAACAAGGGAGCCGGAGACCTCGTGCTCCTCGGCATCCCGAGCCGGGGCGTCCCGCTGGCGCGTCGCATCGCTGCGCGCATCAGAGAGGTCGAAGGAGTCGAGGTCCCCACCGGTGCCCTGGACATCACGATGTATCGCGACGACCTGCGCAAGCACCCCGCCCGCGGCCCTCAGCCGACGGCGGTCCCGCCCGGTGGCATCGACGACAAGACCGTCGTGCTGGTCGACGACGTGCTCTACTCCGGGCGCACGGTGCGGGCTGCCCTCGATGCGATGAACGACATCGGTCGCCCCGCCGTGGTGCGCCTCGCGGTCCTGGTCGACCGCGGTCACCGCGAGCTGCCGATCCGCGCCGACCACGTCGGGAAGAACCTCCCCAGCGCTCGGAGCGAGCGCGTGATGGTGCGTCTGGCCGAGGTCGACGACGTCGACGGGGTCTGGATCGCCGGCGGGATCGAGGAGAGCGGATGAAGAAGCACCTGCTCTCGATCGACGACGTGACCGCTGACGACATCGCCACTCTTTTCGAGACCGCTGCCGAGATGCACGACGTCCAGCGGCGCCAGGTCAAGAAGCTCCCCGCGCTGCGTGGACGAACCGTCATCAACCTCTTCTTCGAGGATTCCACCCGGACCCGCTCGAGCTTCGAGATCGCGGGCAAGTGGCTCTCGGCCGACACCATCAACATCACCGGCAAGGGCAGCTCGGCCTCCAAGGGCGAGAGCCTGCGCGACACGGTGCAGACGATCGCGGCGATGGGAGTGGACGCCGTCGTCATGCGACACGCCGCCAGCGGCGCCGCCCTCCAGGTCAGCCAATGGATCGACGCCGCAGTCATCAACGCTGGCGACGGGACCCACGAGCACCCCTCGCAGGCCCTGCTCGACGCCTACACGCTGCAGCGCAGCCTGGGCACGCTCGAGGGCAAGCGGGTGCTGCTGGTCGGCGACCTGACCCACAGCCGGGTCTTCCGCTCCAACGTCAAGTGCCTGACCCGGCTGGGGGCCGAGGTCACGGTCGTCGCGCCGCCCACCCTGATGCCCAGCGGTGTCGACACGTGGTCGCGCGAGGCCGGCTTCGCGACGTCGTACGACCTCGACGAGGCGCTGCCCAAGGCCGACGCGGTGATGATGCTGCGCGTGCAGCGCGAGCGGATGAGCGGCGGCTTCTTCCCCAGCGCACGGGAGTACACCGTGGGCTACGGCCTGACCCGCGACCGGCTCGCGGTGCTCGGGCCCGACGTGCCGATCTGCCACCCCGGCCCGAT
>JBAVCA010000177.1:0-2774 GCA_049586475.1 Nocardioides sp. | reverse complement strand
TTTAGGCGCCGACTCGACCCAAAAATATTGCCGAGTCGGCGTCTAAACAAGCCGACTCGACCCCGAATGAGGAGAAGATGAGGTGTGAGCACTCGCCGCCGCGTCCTGAAGGCCTCCGTCGACCAGGTCTGGAACGTGCTCGCCGACGGATGGCTCTACCCGCTCTTCGTCGTGGGTGCGTCCAGGATGCGCGAGGTCGACGAGACGTGGCCTGCGACCGGAAGCCAGCTGCACCACTCGGTCGGAGCCTGGCCGCTGCTGCTCGACGACACGACGGAGGTGCTCGAGTGCGTGCCGCAGTCGTACCTCAAGCTGAAGGCGCGAGGGTGGCCTGCGGGCGAGGCCCTGGTCGAGTTCCGTCTCGAGGCCTCCGGCTCCACCACGACGCTCAGCATCACCGAGGACGTGACCGCAGGACCTGGTCGGCTCATCCCAAAGCCCCTGCGGGACCCACAGATCGGGTGGCGGAACGTCGAGACGTTGCGCCGGCTGGCCTACCTGGCCGAGCGGCGCTAGCTGAGCGGGCCACCCTGAAAGGGGATGACCGGCCCGGGCGGCCGCGGTCATGCTCGTCCCCATGACCGAGGCACTTCGAGACGCCAGCCACCGCACCGCTGCGTTTGGAGACCTGAAGATCACCTTCGACGACCGGGTCCTGGAGCCGCGGGAGTGGACGTCGATGCAGTCGCACTGGGCTGCGGAGCTGCTGGGTCAGGCCCCGCAGTCCCGGATCCTCGAGCTGTGTGCCGGCGCCGGGCACATCGGACTGCTCGCTGCCTCGCTGTCGGGTGCCTCGTTGGTGTGCGTGGACATCGACCCCGTGGCCTGCGACTTCGCACGGTTGAACGCCGAGGCAGCCGGACTCTCCGATCGCGTCCAGGTGAAGTGTGTGCCGCTCGAGCACCCGCTCACCGGACGCGACGGTGCCTTCGACCTGGTCATCGCCGACCCGCCGTGGGTGCCCCGCGAGCAGACCGACCGCTTTCCCGAGGACCCGGTGCTTGCCATCGACGGCGGACCCGACGGGCTCGACGTGGCCCGCGACTGCCTGGTCCACGCCCGGGCCGCGGTGAGTCCGGGTGCGGACCTGTTGATCCAGCTGGGCGACGAGACCCAGGCCGAGGACCTGACCCTCTGGGCCGCCAAGCACGGGTGGCATCGCGCCGGTCTGCGCCACGGCGAGCGCGGCGTCGTGCTGCACCTGGTCACCCGCTGACTTCGCTCGAGATTGCTGGCACGGCCACAGATCGAGCAGCCACGAGGACGGATCAGTCGACGGGGTTGGCGCCGCGCCGGGTGAGCACCTTGTGGGTGCCGTCGCACCAGGGTCGGATCGCACTCGCGCCGCAGCGGCACACCGCCGAGACCGGGCGGCTGGTCTCGTGCCAGGGCCCGTCGTCCGTCCTGACCTCCGCACGGCCCCGCACCAGCACCGGCCCCCGTGGACACGGGTGAAGGCTGATCGGTGCCTCGCCGCTGGCGCGGATGTCGGGTTCTGGCGACATCAGGCGGCGTCCCAGTGCTGCAGCAGGTCGCGGGCCATCCGGGCTTCGAGCTCCAGGCAGGCCCAGGCGCCGAACACGACGTCACGACGAAGGTGGGGCTCGTCCTGCACCAGAGCGTCGCAGACGTCGCGCAGGGCCAGTTGCTCGTGCACGGCATCGGCCACCACGTGCTCGTCGTAGTACTCGGCCAGCTCCTCGGGCAGGCCGAGCCGGCGCAGCGCCCGGGCCAGGGTGCGCGAGGGAAGTGAGCTGGTGGCCTCGAAGGCGGCCAGGTGCCCGAGCGCCGCCCCGCGCAGGCGACGGTGCAGACCGAACAGCGACATGGCGTTGTTCTGCTCGAGCACGGAGGTGCGTGCCTCGCTCAGGTAGTGGCCGTAGTCGGCACGCAGATCGGCGGCTTCGAGCCCACGGGCGAAGAGGTCCTGGTGCACCCGCTCACTGCGCCCGGCGCCGTACTCGTCGAACTGGATCTCCATCAGCGCGGCCTTCGTCCGACCGGTAAGCCTCGGAACGACCCACGCGGTGGGGTCGGCCTCCTTGAGGTGGTAGATCGAGCGTTGGCACAAGACCTCGCGCACGAGCTCTGCAGTGCCGTTGCTCAGCAGGTGCTCGGCCAGGGACGGCGCATCGTCGCGCTCCACCAGGTCAGTCAGCACGTCGACCAATGCGTCGTTCCCGCCGACGCTCGCGACGAGGTTGTGCGCGTCGAGATGAGCTGCGAAGTCCGACCGCAGGCGCTGCTCGAGGTCGTGCTCCAGGTCGTGACGCACCGAGGCGAGGGCGGGCGCCCACTCCCAGCGCTCATCGACGTCGTCGAACCCGCGGTAGTGCAGCTCGTGCAAGATCCACAGCGCCAGTGCGTCGTCGTGCATGTCGCGTCCCGCGTTGTCCTCGAGTTGCACGGTCGGGCGCGGGGGTTGTCGCAAGGTGGTGATCAGCCGGTCGGTGAGCGGTCCGCGGGGCGCGGGGAGCTGCATGAGGGCCTCCGAGTCAGAAGTGCGGCGACGCGTGCAGCGCAGCACCACCGAGCCTGGCGCGCCCACGCACGCCCCGCCAGCCCCCGCACGGGTGATTGTGGACCCATAGCGGGCGTCCGTGGCAATGGTCCTGACGCCAGCGTGACCTGATTTTCACCTGCACGGGGGGAGCCACGATCCGTCGCCTGGGTGACGCTGGAGCGATGACCGAGATCCCGAACGACCCGTCCCCGACCGATCCCGCCGAGTCACCCGACGTCGTGCCCAGCCTCGACCCGGACCAGCCGTCGGC
>JBAVCA010000176.1:0-5561 GCA_049586475.1 Nocardioides sp. | reverse complement strand
GCCTGGTGGCTGTGGGCGATCGGGCTTGCCGCGGCGGCGTCGCTCACGACCAACCCGTTGGTGCTCCTGATGATCGTCGGTGTGGCTGCCGTCGTGGTCGCGGCTCGCCGCAGCGACCATGCCTGGGCACGGTCGTTCCGCTTCTACGTGTGGCTGGGCGTCGCCGCCGTCTTCTTGCGAGTGCTCTTCCGGGTCGTTCTCGGTGGTGGCTACCCGGGGACCGTCATCCTCGACCTGCCACAGATCCCGTTGCCCGACTTCGTGCTCGGCATCAACCTGTTGGGCCCGTTGACCCGCGAGTCGCTGCTGGCCGGCCTGTACGACGGCCTCCGACTCGCCACGATCATCATCTGCGTCGGAGCGGCCAACTCGCTGGCGAATCCCAAACGGCTGCTGCGCTCCCTGCCGCCGGCGCTCTACGAGCTCGGGACGGCGCTCGTGGTCGCGGTGACCGTGCTGCCGCAGTTCGTCGAGAGCATCAAGCGGATCCGGGCTGCTCAGGCCCTGCGCGCCGGCGAGACCGGTCGGGTCCGTCGGCTGCGCCGCTACCTGGTGCCGGTCCTGGAGGACACCCTCGAGCGATCCCTGGCACTGGCAGCGGGGATGGATACCCGTGGCTACGGCCGCTCGGGCGTCGCGACGCCGGCCGAGCGGCGTACGACCGGTGCCTTGATGCTGAGCGGACTCTGTGGGGTGGTGGTCGGCATCTACGCCCTGCTGGACCAGACGGCGCCGCGGCTGCTGGCCGCACCGCTGCTGGCCGTCGGTCTCGTGGTCGCCCTGACCGGCCTGGTCGTCTCGGGGCGACGGGTCCAGCGAACGCGCTACCGCGCCGATCGGTGGCGCACCCCCGAGGTCGCCGTGGTTGCTGTCGGGATCACCGCCGGTGTCCTGGGCTGGTGGGTCAACCGCCACCAGATACCGATCGCCTATCCCGATCTGACCACCGTGCCGCAGGTCAGCGTCGCGGCCTTGGCCGCAGCCCTCTGCGGAATCGTGGCCCTGTTCGTCAGTCCACCGCCGGGCGGCTCACGGCAGCCGCGGTCGGCGCCCGAGCCGGTCGTAGGGAGCGCCCGATGATCGAGCTGCGCGACGTGCGACTGCGCTACGACGACCACGACCCCACCCCGGTCCTGGACGGCGTCGACCTCGAGATCGACGAGGGCGAGCTCGTCCTCGTCTCCGGCCCTACCGGTGTGGGGAAGTCGACCTTGCTGGGCGTGGTGACCGGGTTGGTGCCCCGATTCAGCGGCGGAGTGCTGAGCGGCGACGTCCTGCTCGACGGAGTCAGCATCATCAACGATCCACCGCGCGAACGCGCGCACGTGATCGGGTACGTCGGGCAGGACCCCGCTGCGGGATTCGTCACCGACACCGCCGAGGAAGAGCTCGCCTACGGGATGGAACAGCTCGGGCTGGCTCCGGAGACGATGCGCCGCCGGGTGGAGGAGACGCTCGACCTGCTCGGTATCTCCGACCTCCGCCAGCGTGACCTGCACACCCTCTCCGGAGGGGAGCAGCAGCGCGTGGCCATCGGCGCGGTGCTGACGATGCATCCGCGGCTGCTGGTCCTGGACGAACCCACCTCGGCCCTCGACCCGACGGCCGCCGAGGAAGTGCTTGCCACGCTGACGCGGCTCGTGCACGACCTCGGCGTCTCGGTCCTCCTCGCCGAGCACCGCCTGGAGCGCGTCGTGCCCTTCGCCGACCGGATGGTGCTCTTCACGGGGGCCGGCAAGATCCGTGTCGGCGCCCCTGCTGACCTGCTCGTCGACTCCCCGGTTGCCCCTCCGATCATCGAACTGGGGCGAGCCGCCGGTTGGTCGCCGCTCCCGTTGACCGTGCGCGAGGCCCGGCGCCGCGCCCGCGCGCTCGACCTGGTGCCCCCGGTCCCGCCCGAGCCCCACGTGCCCGATCCGGTGCTGAGCAGCCGGCGGCTCTCGGTCGCGCACGAGAACCACGTGGTGCTGCGCGAGGTCGACCTACAGCTCGACGCAGGCCGCGTGACGGCTCTGATGGGACGCAACGGCTCAGGCAAGTCGACCCTGCTCTGGACCCTGCAGGGAACCCGTCGACGCCGCGCCGGGACGGTCTCCGTGTCCGGCTCGGACCCATCGGCCCTCGATCCGGCGGGACGGCGCGGTGTCGTCGGGCTGCTGCCGCAGACCGCCGGCGACCTGCTCTACCTCGAGACCGTGGCCGCCGAGTGCGCGGCCGGCGGATCGGGCACCCGAGCGCTGCTCGACCGTCTCGTCCCGGGCATCGATGACGACACCCATCCCCGTGACCTCTCCGAGGGCCAACGCCTCGCCCTGGGCCTCGCCCTCGTGCTCGCGGCCCGTCCCCAGGTGCTGCTCCTCGACGAGCCCACCCGTGGTCTCGACTACGCCGCCAAGGCTGCTCTCGCGCAGATCCTGCGCGAGCTCGCCCGCGAGGGACGTGCGGTCCTCGTGGCCACGCACGACGTCGAGTTCGTCGCCACCGCGGCCGACGACGTGGTCGTGCTGGCCGAAGGTGAGGTCGTCTCGTCCGGGCCCGTACGGCGGGTGGTCGGCGAGTCGCCTGCCTTTGCTCCCCAGGTCACCAAGATCCTCGGGCCGCAGTGGCTGCACGTCGACGAGGTCGTGGAAGCCTTGTCCCTGGATGGGACCCGGGGTGGGGCTCTGGGCGGGGCCTCGGCATGAGCGGCGCCACCCTGGTGCGCCAGGTCCTCGATGAACGCGCGGTGCCCTTGGCCCTGCGCTCGCGCCTGGTGCTCGGCGTCGCTTCGCTGGCCGGCCTGATGATGCTGTGCTGGCCGCTCCTGGTCCAGGTGCCGGCCGGTGGCGGCGGTCGCACCGACCCGCCGTTTCTCTTCCTGCTGCTGCTGCCGCTGGTCATCGCCGTGGTGATCGCCGAGATCTCTGAGGGGGGGATGGACTCCCGGGTCCTGGCGATCCTTGGCGTGCTCAGCGCCGTCAACGCGTTGATGCGGCTGCTTTCGGCCGGCACCGCGGGCGTCGAGCTGGTCTTCTTCCTGCTGATCTTGTCGGGGCGGGTCTTCGGTGCCGGTTTCGGCTTCGTCCTCGGCGTGACGTCCTTGTTCGCCTCGGCGTTGCTCACCGCCGGGGTCGGTCCGTGGCTGCCGTTCCAGATGATCTGTGCGGCCTGGGTCGGGATGGGGGCCGGACTGTTGCCGCGCCGGGTCTCGGGGCGGTGGGAGATCGCGATGCTGGCCGCCTACGGTGTCCTGGCGTCCTACCTCTTCGGCATGCTGATGAACCTCTCGGGCTGGCCGTTCCTGCTGGGGGTCTCCGTGCCCGGCGCGGCAGGCAACCTCTCCTACATCGCCGGAGCCCCGGTGCTCGAGAACCTGCAGACGTTCGTCGTCTACTCCCTGATCACCTCGACCGGGAGCTTCGACACCGGCCGCGCGATCACGACCGCTGTGGCCGTGATCGTGCTGGGGCCGAGCGTGCTGACGACGCTGCGTCGCGCCTCGCGCCGGGCGCTGGTGCTCGCGGGCTGACTGGTCAACGGTCGTGCGGCGCGGTCACGAGCAGGATGCCAGCAGGGTGTCAGGGTCGTACGTGCAGGATCCGGTCGTCGTCGGCGACCGGGTCCCCACGGCCGTCCCGGTTGCTGGTGGTCAACCACAAGGTGCCGTCCGGGGCTCGCGCGATCGTTCGCATCCGGCCGTAGCTGCCCACGAAGTACGGCGTCTGGTCGACAGCCTCGCCACCTTTGAGGCGCACCCGCCAGAGTCGCTCACCCTGCAGGGCCGCCATCCACAGGTAGCCGTCGGCGTAGGCCAGTCCCGAGGGAGAGGCGTCCGCGACCGCCCAGGTCTGCTGCGGGTCGGTGAGCTTGCGGCCGCCGCCGGGGCCTTCGACGCGAGGCCAGCCGTAGTTGGCGCCGGGCTCGACCTTGTTGAGCTCGTCGACGAGGTCTCCTCCGAATTCCGAGGCCCACAGGTCGCCCCGCTGGTCGAAGGCAAGGCCCTGGACGTTGCGGTGACCGTAGCTCCACACCGCCGTGCCGAACGGGTTGCCCGGAGCCGGGTCGCCGTCGGTGGTGATCCGCAGGATCTTGCCGCCCAGCGAGTCACGGTCCTGGGCCAGAGCAGGTTTGCCCGACTCGCCCGTGGAGGCGTAGAGGTAGCCGTCGGGGCCGAAGGCAAGCCGGCCGCCGTCATGGATGAAGCCGTTGGGGATCCCGTCGAGCAGGACCTCGACCGGAGCCAGGCCTCCATCGAGGAGGTAGCTGCGCACGATGCGGTTGTCCACCGCCGTGGTGAGATAGAAGTACACCGCTCGGTCCTGCTCGAAGTCCGGGGAGAGAGCGACCCCGAGCAGCCCCCCCTCGCCCGCCGGAGAAGCTTCATCGATGATCCCGAGGACGCTCACCCGGTGGCGTCGATCGCCGGAGATGAGCAGCACTCGTTTGGTGTCACGCTCGGTGACGATCGCATCGCCGTTGGCGAAGAAGTCGAGGCCCCACGGGACGGCGAGGCCCTGGGCGATCGTGTCGATCACCCGCGGCGACCGCTTGCCCTTCCCATCCGCCTCTCCGCCGGCGGCTGGCGTCGGGATCTCGGCAGGGTCGGTGCTCGGCGCCTGCGGCACCCCGGAGCCGACTGGCGTCGGCGGTTCGGTGCCGGTGAGGGTCACGATGCTCTCGTTGCCCCCTTGACCACAGCTGCTGAGGGCCGTTGTGGCGGCCAGGGCGATGGCGAGGAGGATCGCTGCCGGAGGACGACGGTGCCGAGTGAGGCGCACCGGCTCAGCCGACCTGGTCGAGGAAGTCGAGCAACAGCTGATGGACGACCTCGGGCTGCTCCATCTGGATGAAGTGCGAGCCACGCAGCTCGACATAGGTGCCGTGCTCCACGCGTGCTGCCGCGCTGGCCATGTCGCGAGCCCCGGCCAAGATGTCGAAGGACGCAGCAACGAACATGGCAGGTACCTGGATGGTGCTCAGGCGCACGCGGGCGTGACGCGAGGTGCTGAGTGCCAGCTGGAAGTACCAGTCCAGTGGGGTGGAGAGAAACTCCTTGACCGCCAGCTCGGCGAGCTCAGGGTCTCGCAGGGGGAACATGAAGCCGGAGTGGCTGAGGACCCCGATCAGCGCCGGTCCGACCGGCACCCTGCGCGCGAAGGGGGACAGGGCCTTGCCGGCCACCGACATCACTCGCGACGCGTTGACGGTCAGGGTGCGCGCAACCAGGTGCGGAACGCGCAGCGGCGCGAGCATGGTGGCGAAGGTGTCACCGGGGACTCCGGCAACAGCGAAGAGCCCGCGTACGCGCTCCGGGTAGCGTGCGGCGAGCTCGAACATGGTGTTGACGCCCATCGACCACCCCATCAGCACGGCCGACTCGATGCCGAAGTGGTCCATCACCGAGAGCCCGTCCTCGACGAAGTTCTCGATCTCCACGTGGCGGGGGTCCGCAGGTCGCTCCGAGCCTCCGACTCCGCGGTGGTTCCACGACACCACCCGGACGCCGCAGTCCGGCGCCAGCAGCGCCGGCCAGCAGAAGGGGCTGGTGCCGAGTCCGTTGCACAGCACGATCGTCGGCCCGT
>JBAVCA010000175.1:0-6401 GCA_049586475.1 Nocardioides sp. | reverse complement strand
CTCCAGGAGGACGCCGGGCCGGCCCTCGCGGGCGTGATCATCGCCGCCTTGGCAGAGGAGTGAAGGTGGTCGATAAGCCGCCGCGCCGAGCTCGTCTCGTGCGAGGCTGCGGCTCATGTCCGCGCTCCTGACCGTTCTCGCGGTCGACATCGACCAGCTCTCCCTCGACCTGAGCGACGGCCTGCAGCTGGGCACCAAGGTGATCGTCGCCTTCTTCCTCTTCGGCGTGGCGCTCGACACCCGCATCGGCGACTTCCGCGACGTGGTGCGCCGACCCGGGGTCATCGTGATCGGCGTTGTGGCGCAGTACGCCGTGGCGCCGGGGCTCACGCTGCTGCTCACGTTGGCCCTCGACGTCAAGGGCTCGGTCGCGATCGGGATGCTGCTGGTGGCCTGTTGCCCGGCCGGGAACCTGTCCAACATCCTCACCCATCGAGCGCGCGGCGACGTCGCGCTGTCGATCTCGTTGACCGGAGTCTCCAACGTGCTCGCGGTGCTGGTCACCCCGGTCGCGCTGGCCTTCTGGAGCGGGCTCAATCCGTCAGCGGAGGCGCTGCTGCGCGACATCGAGCTCGAGCCCTGGGACGTCGTCTCGGAGGTCGCGCTGCTGATCGGTCTGCCGTTCGCCGCCGGCCTGCTCGTGGCCTGGCGCGCGCCCGGGTTCGCGCAGCGCGCGCAGCGCTTCGTCGAGCCCGGGGCGCTCGTGCTCCTGCTGGTGATCGTGGTGGGAGGGCTGGCCGGCCAGCTGAACATCTTCGTCACCTACGTCGGCGTCGTGGTGCTCCCGATCGTCGCGCAGAACCTGCTCGCCCTCGGGGTCGGCTACGGCACCGGACGATCTCTTCGGCTCTCCGCACAGGGCACCCGAGCGATGACCTTCGAGCTGGGGGTGCGCAACACGGGGCTGGCCATCGTGCTGGCCCTGGGATTTTTCGCCGACCTGGGTGGGGTGGTCTTCGTGGCGGCCCTGTGGGGACTGTGGGACGTCGCCACCGGGCTGGCGCTGGCGAGCTGGTGGCGGGGCCGGCCCGTTGCCGGCTCGGCCGGGCCCTCGGGCAGCACTCTCAGCGAGGCAGCCTGAGCTCGACGGGTCCGGCGACGGCGTGCCCGGCAATGGTCACCGGTACTTCTCCAGCCACTGACGATCGATCCGCTGCTTCAGCCTCAGCGCGGCGGCGCCGTACCACCACCAGCGCCCGCGGACCGCGAGCCCGACCCCTCCGCCGAGGTCGAGCACGGCCAGCGCTCGCCGCGGTGGCACGTAGGGAGGAGCCTCTGCGCCGGTGGTGCGCGCGAGCAGCCCCGCGAGGAGCACCGGCCCCTGCCGGACGCCGTGCACGCCGATCCGGGGAAGGGCGCCAGGGGTGAAGTGGGCACAGTCGCCGCCGGCGTAGATCTCGGGGTGCTCGACGTGTTGGAGGGTGGCGGTGACGGGCACGCCGAGGGTGTTCCCGACACCGAGCGCGCGCAGCAGCGGCGGGGCAGCAAGCCCGGTGGCAAGCAGGGCGACGTCGTGGGGGAGCGACCGGCGACCGAGCACCATCTCGCGCCCGGTGACCTCACGCACCGCCGTGTCGACGTGGACCTCGACTGAACGCTCGGTCAAGAGGCGGCGGATTCTGCGGCGGGCCCCAGCGGGGAGGTCGGCGCCGAGCTCTGGACCAGCCTCGACCAGGCGGACCAGGGCAACTCCCGGCCGGGCTGCAAGGTGGGCAGCCAGCTCGAGCCCGGTGGACCCGCCCCCGATCACCGTGACGGTGGCCTCCGGTACGGCGTCGAGCCGAGCCGAGAGTGCGGCCAGGTCACTGAGCGGCTTGACCCTCAGCACCTCCTCGGACGCCACCAGCCCTGGCGCGTCGACGACGCTGCCGAGGTTGAGCGAGAGAATGTCGTAGGCCACCGTCGCGCCACCGGACGTCGTCGCGACCCGGTCTGTCAGGTCGAGGTCGGTGAGGGTGCCCTCGATGAGCTCGACGTCGTGGCGCGCAGTCAGTGCCTCGACGTCGATCCGGCCGGCCGCGGCGGGGAGCGCTCCGGCAGCGGTGGCCGAGGCGACGCCGCTGTAGTCGAACGTCCGGGGCGCGAGCACTCGCACCCGATAGCCGGCCGCGACGAGATCGTCGGCGTGGGCGATCAGGTGGAGGTGCGCGTGACCCGCGCCGACGAGCAGGAGGTCCGGCATGCAGCGAGCCTACGGGGGCTGGGTCTGACGTCAGCCCGGCGATGATTTGGCGCCTGCGCGGGTCTCGCAGCGATGTAGGCGCCGGTGCTCGGCGTGGGCATCGAGGTTCACCACCGACGGTGGTGCTGCGGCACGTGCGGCAGGCTGGAGGCATGACGTCTGCCTCCGGTGACCTCGGCGAGCGGCTCGCGACCTGGCTCGACGGGCTCGGCCTCGGGCCGCACCTGCACGAGGCCGGGCTCCCGACGTTCGCCCGCGATGACGACGGCCGCGTCGTCTGGACCGACCCGGCGACCCAGGATCCGCTGACCTCCGATCAGCTTCAGCAGCTCGACCGGCTGCTGCGCAGCCAGGGCGACGACCCCGACCATGCCGTGCCGCTGCCGCTGCTGCAGATCGCGCGCCAGGCGCGGGTGCACGCCGAGCTGCTAGCGCAGCACTGCTTCACCTACGAGTCTCTTGCCGAGGTGCGGGGTGCGAGCGTCGAGGCGACCCGCTTCGCGGTGCACAAGGACGCCGCGGAGCGTCGGCTCCTGGTGGTCACCGACGGCGCGCGCACGATCGTGCCGGGCTTCCAGCTGACGCCGGATGGTGTCGTGCGTAGTGAGCTGGAGCACGCGCTCGCCCCGCTGTTGGCCGCCGGGATGGATCCGTGGCGGGTCTGGGCGTGGCTCACCCGTCCAGCGGCCCTGCTCGGCGGGGCGGTGCCCGAGCAGGCGGTGCGCGACCCCGAGGAGGCCGAGGTCGTGGTCCGTGCGGCTGTGCACCTCGCCGCCCGCGTCGTGATCGGTGGCCAGAGGTAGCTGGCACCTGGTTAGGCTCGAAGAAGAACTCGACCAGCGGGCGCCCGCGGCCTCCAGGAGGATTCAGCACATGAGCACGAACGCCAACGACCCACGGCGTGCCGGCAGGACTGATCGCGGCGAAGGCGCGCGGCAGGTCCTCGAGGCGGACAAGCGGCGCCGCCGCCGGATGATCGCCATCCAGGTCGGCGTGGTGGCGCTCGTCGTCGCCGCCGTGATCGGCGGCACCGTCTACGCCCTGAGCGGCTCCGACGACAATGCGGCGGTCGCCGGGTCCGTCCCGGCCGGCGTGAACGACGACGGCGCCTACCTCGTCGGCAATCCCGAGGCACCGGTGACGATCCAGGTGGTCGAGGACTTCCAATGCCCGGTCTGCCAGCAGTTCGAGGCAGTGGCCGGTGCGATGCTCGACGAGTACGCCGCTGGGGACGACGTCAACGTCGAGTACCGCGGGATCGCCTTTCTCGACCGCGCCTCGACGACGGACTACTCCAGCCGGGCGCTCAACGCCTCCGCGTGCGTGATCGACTCCAGCAGCGCCGAGACATGGAAGGAGTTCCACCGTCAGCTGTACGTCGAGCAGCCGCCCGAGGGCGGTGCCGGACTTCCGGACTCCGACCTGGTCCGCATCGCGCAGGATGCCGGAGCCGGCGACGTGGAGTTGTGCGTCGCGGACCGGACCTGGGACGACTGGGTGCAGGCGACCACCGCCGCGGCCTTCGACGACGGCGTGGACGGTACTCCGACGGTCTTCGTGAACGGCGAGGAGATCGCCGACTTCGATCCGGCCACGATCCAGGCGGCCGTCGACGAGGCTCTCGCCTCGTGACCTCGCCGGGCGCGATGCCCTCCGGCGCTCCGGCGGGTGGGGAAGCGCCCCCACCTGATGAGCGGGCCACACACCCCGACCCCCTGACGCCTCCGACGCCGCTGAACCGGCTGCACGGGCTGCTGCTCGTCGTGCTCGGCGGCGCCGGTCTGTACGGCGCCTTCGCGTTGGCTGTCGACAAGTACAAGATCCTCGAGGACCCGACCTTCAGCCCGAGCTGCGACCTCAACCCGGTGCTGTCGTGCGGGACGGTGATGGTCACCGAGCAGGGATCGGTCTTCGGCTTCCCCAACCCCCTGATCGGGCTGATGGCCTTCGCGGTGGTGCTCACCCTGGGTGTCCTGGTTGCCGGAGGCGTGGCGCTGCCTCGCTGGGCGCTCGCCGGGCTGGCCGGTGGCTCCCTCCTCGGCGTCGTCTTCGTGCACTGGCTGGCGTTCCAGAGCCTCTATCGCATCGGGGCGCTGTGCCCGTGGTGCCTGGTCGTCTGGACGGTGACGCTCGCAATCTTCGTGTGGAGCGCCCTGCTCGCCGCCCGTTCCGTGCCCGCGTTGGCCCGGGTCGCGGGCGCGGTGTGGTCGGTGCGCTACCTGGTGCTGACGTTCTGGTACCTCGGGTTCGTCACCGCTGCGTTGGTCCGTTTCTGGGACTACTGGCGCACGTTGTTGTGACCGCGGCGCTCGGCCCCGTGCGCGGAGGTGGCGCGGGAGCGACGTAGGCTCGCCCGCGTTCGTGAGCCTGGACGCGGAGTGAGGGACTGAGCCTGATGGTCGATGCAGTGTCGCGCGAGATGATCCTGCCAGCGTTGCGCCTCGACGTGCCCCCGCGGCCTACCGAGCAGCAGGTCTTGGCATTCGTCGAGCGCACCGCCGAGCAGTGGACCACCGGCCCCCGCGAGTGGCTCACCCAGCAGGTGACCCGGCTCGCAGTGGCAGCGGTGCTGCGCGGGCGGCTCGACCAGGCCTCGTCACTGCCCACCGAGCGGCACCCACTTCCCGGCGACCCCGAGCAGGTGACGCTCGGCCAGCTGGTCGCTGCGTTCCGTCCCCACGTCGGGCTCTCCGCGCAGGCCTTCCAGCTCGGCGTGATCGAGGCTGCCAATGGCCACGTCCCGGCTGCCGTCGACCCGCTGCGTGACGGCCTGCGCCGTGTCGGGGTGACCGGACGTGATCCCCTCAAGGTGATCGCGCTCGGTCTCGACAAGGTGCCTACCCGTGCCGCTGGCGACTTCTGGAACAGCGTGCGCAGCGCGCCAGCGCTGACCGCGCTCGTCGATGCCCTCGCCGGTTCGTCCAGCTCTGACCTGTCCGGACTCGACCGCAGCCAGCTCACCCGCGCCGATGCGATCGTGCTGGGCGGCGGCAGAGCCACAGCCGTCACGATCGGTACGTCGGGCCGCAAGCGCGAGGCAGTCAAGGGCCGCCCCTGGTTGAGCGTGCCGCTCGCCATCGGGCGCCCTACCCGCGGCGACGCGCGCGGTCCCGGTGGAAGTGGTGGTGGAAGTGCCGGTAGAGGTGCCGGTGGAAGTGATGGCTCGGCTGCCGCACCCGGCGCCGAGATTGCGCTGAAGTCCTCCGGTTGGGTCGAGGTCTTCGAGTCAGCGCTGGACGCCGTCGGCGCCGCGATGGCCCAGATCGACTCCGGCAGCAAGCCGCGCCTCGGCAGCCGTGGCGGCCGCCCCGACACCCTCGCCGAGGTCCTCACGCAGCGGCTCGTCGCCGCCAAGGACCGCACCGTCGCGGAGGTGTGCGGATCGTTGCGCGACCTCGACCCGCTCGCGTTGGAGATGTTCGACCACCAGGTCGCCGTCGTGCCGGTGCGGGTGCCCGTCCCGGTCCTCGAGGATGACGCGTTCCTTCAGCTGTGGCTGCCGTCCTCGGCGCTGGCCGGGCCGCTGTTCACGGGCAGCCCCGACCTTTTCCTCGGCGAAGGATCCGACGTCCGCACGGCCGGTGGGCGTCCTTCGGGCAACAAACAAGCGGCCGGCAGGGCACCGGGCGGCGGCCGCGGTCACCAGAGTGATCGCAGCAGGTCCAACCCGGCGAAGCAGCAGGGTGCCCGCGCTGACGGGGGTCGTTCCGGCGAGCCTCGCCCGGCCGGTGAAGGTCGCCGCAGCAGCCGTCGGGGCAAGGGTCGCGGTTCGCGGCCTGAAGGTGCTGCTCCAGATGCGCCCAGTGACGCGCCCAGTGTTGTGCCCAGTGAGGCGCCCGAGGTGCCGAGTGAAACGCCCACCGTGGCGGCGCCCCCGCCGGTCGCCCCAGCACCCGAGCCAGCGCCGCCAGCTGTCCGGCCCGCCGAGCCTGCGTCGCCGTCGCCCACCGACGTGCCCTGACACTCGTCGTCTGCGGCCGGGCACGCTGCCTGGACATGCCGGTGGCCCCGCCTGGCTGGGCGGGGTGTTGGGGCGTGGTGTTCAGGGTTCTGCGGCGGGTTCTGCGTCGGGGCCGTGTGGTGTGGTGATGGGCATGCGTCCGTGGCGGCGGGCGCGGGTGACGCGGTAGGTGAGTCCGGTGGGGCTGGTCCAGTCGTAGACCCCGGGTTGGGGTGTGTTGTAGGTCCAGGCGGAGAAGGTCTTGGCGCGGTGGTGCTT
>JBAVCA010000174.1:0-2333 GCA_049586475.1 Nocardioides sp. | reverse complement strand
GCGCTCTCCCCACGGCACGGTTGCTTGTCGATCGGCCGGGCTGCGGCCGCCCTGGCACACCGGACGCCGGACGGCATCGAACCCGACCATCGCCTGCACTCGAGCCACCCCGCGCTCGACCAGGTCGTCGGATCCGCCACCCCACAGAGACTCTCCATGGGCTGCGGCGGGCTCGACGGCGTCAGGAACGAATCGCACTCGCTCGACCGGCGCCCGAACCTCACCCGTGTCCTTGCGTGCTCGCAGCGAGCCGCCGTTCTCCCGAGACTGCAGCTGCCAGTGCACGCGGTCGACCAGATCGCGAGCGGTGAAGAAGCGCGGGTGGAGCCAGGTGCGGACCGAAACGAGGTCCCCGTCGGCCTCGACCTCTATCCGGACCCCAGTGGCGACCAGCTGCAGCCGCGACAGACCTGCTAGGAACTCTTCGGCCGTCGTGCGCACACTGAACGTCACTGCCTCGGCAGAGTCCAGGGGCGGCTCGAAGACGACGGCCCGGTCCAGCTCAGGTGGCACGGTGCGAGCCGCAAAGTGCGCAGGGTCCCGACCGGTGGCCCGACGCCACACCGATGCGCCGTAACCTCCCAGCCGGGCTTCAACGGCATCCCCCGGCAGCGCCGCGACGTCGCCCAGCGTGCGTAGTCCGAGGCGGCGCAGCAGGCTGACCGCGTCTCGTCCCTGGGCGCCGTCGGCCTCGAGCACCTCGATCGGGCGCGAGGCCAGGAACGCAGCGGACTCCCCGGCCTCGACGACCGACCACTCCTGGGGCTGGACCGATCGGGCGGCTTGCTCGGCGGTGAAGAGGTCGTCGGCTACGCCGATTCGGACGTCGCGGACGCCGGCCTCGACCAGCACCTCGCAGATCGTCGCCGCCGCGTTGGCCTCGCTGCCGAACCAGCCTGCCGGGGCTCGGACGGCGAGCAGTCCTGGCCGCAGCGCGGCCACACCGGGTCGCAGGTTTTCCACGAGTCCGAGAACTCGCTCGAAGGCGCGAGCGTCGAGGTCGGGGTTGGAAGGGAGGAGCAAGAGGTCGGGGCAGCGCGCCTGAGCGTCGCGACGACGCTGTCCGCGGCGCACTCCTTCCGCACGGGCGGCCGTGTTGCAGACCTCGATGGCGTGCCCGGAGAGCACCGCTGCGGGCATCGCCGATGACCGCTCGGCCTCTGCCAGGGCGGCCGTCACCGACCAGTCCGGGCACCACAACACCAGGACCCTCATCCCGACGCCTCCCGCATCGCGGGGGCCGTTCCTGACGACACCCGATCTTCCGGAGCCAACGCCACGCAGTCGCTCCAGACCAGGTCGGCCACCGTAGGAGGGCGCGCACCGCGTCGCACGGCAACACGCGTGAGCCGCTCGGTGAGCGCACCGCGGCCGGCCTGCGGACCGCTCCAGACCGTCTGCTCGAGGCTGAGCCGAGCCTCGAGCTTCGGCCAGGCCCCACACACGACAAGCACCGCCGAGCGGGTGCGCAGGCGCGAGTCGAGCACCTCGGCCTCCCGCGCCGAGACCTTGGCCGGAGCTCGCAGCACGACCACCCGAAGCACGTCGACGAGCGCTGCTGTCACCTCGAGCCAGTGCTCGCCCGGGTCGGGCACGAGCACGGTGCGGTCGAGGTCGATCCCGATGCGTGCTGCTGCCTCGATGCCGAGATCGGGCCAGCCGGCAAAGCCCACCCACT
Source organism: Nocardioides sp. (assembly GCA_049586475.1). Lineage (GTDB taxonomy): Bacteria > Actinomycetota > Actinomycetes > Propionibacteriales > Nocardioidaceae > Nocardioides. Next base: position 655 of record JBAVCA010000174.1, on the reverse strand, counting down.
CCCCCGCCTGCGATGCTCCGGCGGCCAGTGCCAGGGCCAGGCTGACGGAGTCGACGCCGTAGGTCGAGCCGGCCTGCATCGGCACCAGGCCCGCCAGGGCTGGCAGCGTGGGCACCGGCAGCCGGGCCGGACGCCGCTCCATGGCCGCGACCCGCTCGCGCAGCTGGTCGACCACCGAGCGTGCGGGGTCAAGCTGCAGCTGAGGACGGGTGGACACCCCTCATGATCGAACAGATGTTCGAACGGGTCAAGTGGAGCTCAGACCTTTGCCTCACGCGCGAGCAGTGAGCGCGTGCGCCGTGCTACTTGCGCTTGCGCTTCTCGCGCACCCGCTGCTCGATCACGATCGGGGTGCCGACGAAGCCGAACTCCTCGCGCAGGCGACGCTCGATGTAGCGCTCGTAGCCGGCTTCGAGCAGTCCCGAGGTGAAGAGCACGAAGGTCGGCGGGGCCGAGGAGGCTTGGGTGCCGAACATGATCTTGGGCTGCTTGCCGCTGCGCACCGGGTGCGGGTGCTCCGCGACCAGACGCCCGAGGAACCCGTTGAGCTGACCGGTGGAGATGCGTGTCTCCCAGCCGCCGAGGGCCTTCTCGATCGCCGGGACCAGCCGGTCGATGTGCCAGCCGGTCTTCGCGGTGATGTTGATCCGGGGCG
>JBAVCA010000173.1:0-5110 GCA_049586475.1 Nocardioides sp. | reverse complement strand
CACCTCGACCTCATCGCGGTGCTCGAAGCCGGCCAAGGCCGCCTCGAGCCGGCGCTTCCCGATGTAGCACCAGGGGCAGGCAATGTCGGACCAGATGTCGATACGCATGAATGGTCAACCAACAAGTAGACCGAGTCTGTTCCCGGGGGCGGGATGGTGACACTCGTGAACTCGCCCGTGCGCTGGACCTCACTGGTGAGGGTCAGCACACGCAAGCCGCAGCGCCCGGTGATCCTGTGCTCTCTTGACCGGCCGAGTCTGATCCCGGTCACTGTCGGGAGCTGCTCGGGTCAGGCCTTGACCGCAAGAACCGGGCAGTGGGCATCGAGCAGGACCCGTTGGGCGTTGGACCCGAGGATCAGCTTGCCCACTGGGGTGCGGCGGCGCAGCCCGATGACGATCAGGACGGCGTCGTTGGATTCCGCCACGCTCACCAGGTCCTCGGCGGCCTCGAATCCGCGCGCCAGCTCACGTACCTCGTACTCGACACCTGACTCGTCCAGCTTCGCGCGGGCCGCTCCCAAGTCGGGCTCGGTGCCTCGGTCTCCGGTTCGGGCACTGCGGGAGTTGACGACGATCAGGGTCGCTCCGCGGAGACCGGCCTCCACGATCGCGGCTGCCAGGGCTGCCTCGCCCTCTGGTTTGGGTACGTATCCGACCACGACGCTCGACATGAAAGCACGCTACCCCGCGCCGTCGCCCACAGCACCTGTGCAGTAGCGAGGCAGTGTGGATCGTGCTCGGGCACCCTGGTGCTGTGCTGGGTCTCAACGACGTGACGGCAGTTCCCCGGACGGGTGTGCGCGACCCGCTCCCCGACGGACTCGAACGGCTCCTGCGCCAAGCGGTCCTCGGCCACATCACCACCGAGCACCGACGGGCCTACGCCCCCGTCATCCATGCCGGGCTGCCGGGACGGTCGGTCGCCTCTCTCTCGTGGGACGGGCATCGGATCGATCACGCACTGCGCACGGATGCTCTCGAAGCGCTGCTCCGCGGCCAGAGGCGGACCGCCGCGGCCGGTGCCCCCGGTGCCTGGAGCCAGCCCTTCGTGTGGCTGACCCGTCGCGGCACCCTCGAGCTGCAGGACATGGACCTCCTGTGGTCCGCGGCTGCCAGGAGTGCGGCCGACGAACTGGGCCGGGCGGTGCTGATGGTGGTGGTCACCCGTCAGGGCTGGTGCGACCCGCGCAGCGGCACCCACCGCACGTGGCGTCGGCTACGTCCACCGCGGCGCTGAGCCGACGCCGGCAGGAACGCACTGATCACCAGGTGTGAACCGGCTCGTTGGTGTGCATCCGCGAGCGGTATTCGAGCAACGTGCCGCGCAGCGCGTCGAAGCGGTCCGACTCGGGCCTCTGGGCAACAGCTCGAGCGAACCACTCCGCACCGTTGACTCCCAGGAGGCATCGCTGCTCGATGATCCCCAACAGTCGGTCGGCGGTCTGCTGCTCGACGCCCCAAGCCGCGAGGCCCTGGTGGGCGAGCGGAAGGAGCCTGCGCAGCACGAGCTCGGTAGCCGCCACCTGTCCCACCCCGGGCCAGTAGACCTGCGCATCGATCCCATGCTGGCCTGCGGCGTGAAAGTTCTCCTCGGCCGCGCTGAACGACATCTGCGACCACAGTGGTCGCTCACTCTCGGCCAGGGCACGCACGAGCCCGAAGTAGAAAGCCGCGTTGGCCATCGTGTCGGCGACGGTGGGTCCGGCAGCCAGCACCCTGTTCTCGACTCGCAGGTGGGGCACTGAGTCGTTGACGTCGTAGACCGGGCGGTTCCAGCGGTAGATCGTTCCGTTGTGAAGTCTCAGCTCCGACAGCTCCGGGGTCCCGCCGGCCTCGAGGATCGCGAGGGGATCCTCCTCATCGGTGATCGGCAAGAGCGCTGAGAAGTAGCGCACGTTCTCCTCGAAGAGGTCGAAGACCGACGTGATCCACCGCTCGCCGAACCACACCCGGGGACGCACCCCTTGCGCCTTGAGCTCCTCACTGCGGATGTCGGTGGCCTGCTCGAACAACGGGATACGGGTCTCACGCCAGAGCTGCTTGCCCAGCAGGTACGGCGAGTTGGCCCCGACCGCGAGCTGGATTGCGGAGATGGCCTGCGAGGCATTCCAGTAGGCGCCGAACATGTCCGGCGAGGTCTGCACGTGCAGCTGGGTGCTGGTGCACGCGGCCTCGGGAACGATGGAGTCCGAGGTCGTACCCAGGCGCTCGCCGCTCGCCGAGCCCGTGATCTCGATGACCAGGTCTTCGCCGCGTGCATGCAGGATCTGCTCGCTCAGCAGTCGGTAGCGCGGATTGCCGCTGATGCTCTGAACGCCCATGTGCCCCTCGGCGAGGGTCGGAAGGATGCCGATCATCACCAGGTGCGCCCCGACCTGGGCCGCCTTCGCCTCCGCGTCGTTGAGACTGCGGCGCAGGTTGTCCTCGAAACGCTCCAGACCCCGCTCGCGCAGCTTGGCCGGCGGCACGTTGATCTCGATGTTGAACTGACCTAGCTCGGTCTGGAAATCAGGATCGGCGATCGCTGCCAGAACCTCGGCGTTCTTCAGGGCCGGGTCTCCGAACCCGTCGACGAGGTTGAGCTCTACTTCGAGTCCGGTCATCGGATCGTCGGTGTCGAATGCCGCCTCGCGCAACATTCGCGCGAAGACGTCGAGGCACCGGCGTACCTTCTCGCGGTGCCGGGTGCGATCCGACGGGGTGAACTCCTGCAGGTCGACCTCTTCGCCCATGCAGCGAGCCTAGTTGCTCACCCCGCTCGTGGTGCTTCTCCGAGCGCTGATCTCCAATCGAGCGCACCGTCCCACAGCGACGGCGGACACGCCTGGTCCAAGAGCTCGGTCACGATCACGGCGAGTCCGTAACCGGGCCGGGCAGCATGGCAGCGATCAAGAGCGCACCAGGCCAAGGCCCCGTTGCCGTTGAGCCACGCCGACCAGGCCAGCAGCGCCGCGGGCGCCGCGGACCAGGCCAGCGGGCATCGGGTCAGCGCATGGGTCCACCAGGCGACCGCCGCCCGCGAGTGGTCCCGGGACACCGCGCTCCAGGCCGCGTCTCGCAGCCGCACGTCATCCAGCGCGAGGAGTACTCGGGCCAGGGTGGCGTCGGAGGGCACGCGCCCACCGATCAAGTCGCTCCGGATCGTCTGCTCCACCCAGGTCCCTTCACCCAGCAGATCCGTCGGGTGAGGCTGGGCGAGGATCAACCGGGTCATCCGCTTGACAGCAGCGTCGTCGGGCGACAGGGTCGCGGCGAGCGCCGTCCTGGAGTCGTGGGTGACCCGCCCCGCCACCACCGCGCGCACCAGGAACGGGTGGGTCGAGATGTCGAAGGGGACCCCGTTACCTTCGCGGTGAGGATCGACCCCGGCCAACCCGTACCACCGGCGCTCCTCCACGCGCAGGGCTTCGATCACACCGATCCCGGCTGCCGCGAACTCGTCGTCGAGCCCCTGCCAGAGGGCTTGCGCGAGAACGCGATCGGAGCTGTAGATCAGCAGAACCACCCGCTCCACGCCATGTCGGCGTGCCGGGTGGACCAGGAGATCGACGACCTCGCCCACCTCGGCGACCTCATCGGGCAGGTCGACCCGGGCGTGGAAGGCGTCAGCGGCACCGAACGTCAGCATCACCACGGACTCGGCGGGGAAGAACCCCAGCACCACCGGTGCGAGAGCCAGGAGGTCCTCGGGCGAGCGGGCGGTCAGGGTCAACGACGATTCGGAGCTGGGAACCTCGGGGTCAGTGGAGGAGTTCATGAAGACGACCCTCTCCTTGCCCGGCGAGGTGCGGGGGTGCAGTGACTGGGGGTGTGGAGACCATGCCCCACGCGAGGTGGTGTGAACGAACCGTGGGTAGGCGGAGATAGATTGCCGAGGTGCGCAAGCAGGCCTCGGTGCTCCACCTCGACCTCGACGCCTTCTTCGCGGCCGTCGAGCAGCGCGACAAGCCGTCGCTGCGAGGCAAGCCGGTGATCGTCGGCGGCACAGGTGGTCGAGGGGTGGTGGCCACCGCCTCCTACGAGGCCCGGCGCTACGGGGTGCGCTCGGCCATGTCGACTCGTGAGGCGCGGTCACGCTGCCCTCATGCTGCCTTCCTGGCCGGCCGCTTCCACGCCTACCGCAGCAGCAGCGTCATCGTGATGCGCCTGCTGAAGGAGGTCTCCCCCCTGGTCGAGCCGCTCTCGCTCGATGAGGCGTTCGTCGACCTCGAGCAGGCAGGGCTCCCCGACCTCGAGGTCGCGACAGTGACCGCCTTCGCCGACAACCTGCGAGCTCGGGTCCACGAGGCGACCGGTGGTCTGAACGCCTCGGTCGGGATCGGCACCTCGAAGTTCATCGCCAAGGTCGCCAGCGACCTCGACAAGCCCGATGGACTGGTGGTGGTCGCGCCGGGCACCGAGCTCGAGCTGCTGCGTCCGATGCACGTCACCGTCATCCCCGGAGTCGGCCCGGCCACCGCGGAGCGGCTGCGCCGAGCCGGCATCCACACGGTCGCCGATCTCGAGGCTGCCGGCCTCGACGAGCTCATCGGACTGGTCGGCAAGGCTCACGGCACCGGGCTGCACCAGCTCTCCCATGCCCGGGATGACCGGCCGGTGGTAGCGGAGCGCGAGGCCAAGTCGGTGAGCGTGGAAGGAACCTACGAGACCGATCTGACCGACCGAGCACTGATGGAAGGGTTGCTGACCCGCCAAGCCGGCCAGGTCTCGGCGCGCCTGCGCCAGCTCGGGTTGTCGGGACGCACCGTGACCATCAAGGTGCGCTCACACGACTTCACGACGTTGACCCGGTCGAGCACCCTGTCGGAGCCGACTGACGCCAGTTCGACGGTCTCTCGTCTGGCCCGTGGGCTGCTGGCGGACCTGGACGTCTCGGGCGGCGTCCGCCTGCTCGGCGTGGGGGTGTCCGGGCTGGCCGACTGGATCCAGGACGATCTCTTCGGAGAGAGCGAGGAGGCGCGCGCAGCAACTGAGGTGGACGAGGCGCCTGATCCGGAGGCCGTCGCCGCCCGCCGCTCGCCCTGGGGGCCCGGGCAGGACGTCGTGCACGACGAGATGGGGCGCGGCTGGGTGTGGGGCTCGGGCCGCGGTGTGGTCACCGTCCGAT
>JBAVCA010000172.1:0-10900 GCA_049586475.1 Nocardioides sp. | reverse complement strand
GGGCCGCTCGGGCAGGTCCAGCTCCTCGAAGGTCGCCAGCCCCGCCAGCGCCGACCAGGTCTGGCCGGCGTCGGTGAGGTCGACGCGGAGGTCGACGACCGCGGGGTGCCCGAGGGGGACGAGGTCGGCGTTGGTGACCTGGTGGCCCTGCTCGGCGAGGTGAGCAACGACGTGCCTGCCGGCCTTGCCGCTGCCGCCGGTGAAGAAGATGCGCATGAGGAAGTCAACCACTGGTCTCTACGGGAGCCGTCCCCTCGCGTAAACCGCTCGCAGCCTCGCCGGCCACTGCGGCACCATGGCGGGCATGCAGATCGATCGGCAGCCTCGAGCTCGCGTTCCGCTCGAGGAGATGCAGATCCGTCGGGCCACCCCGCAGGACGCCGCGCGGGTGGCGATGGTTCATGTCGCCGCCTGGCGCGCCGGGTACGCCGGCCTCCTGCCGGACTCCCTGTTAGCAAGCCTGTCGGTCGAGGAGCGGACGACGTCCTGGGCCGGCTACCTCGACGGGGGCGCCCTGAGCAGGACCCTCATCGCGGTCTCCGGGGAGACGACGCTCGGCTTCGCCAGCATCGGTCCCAGCCGCGACGACGACGCCGCGCCCGGCACCGGCGAGCTGTGGGCGCTCTACACCGATCCCGACCAGTGGGGGCTCGGCGCGGGCTCCGCTCTGCTGGCGTCTGCGGCGAACGAGCTGCAAGCGCTGGGCTTCTCCCGGGCTAGCCTGTGGGTGCTGGCGACGAACCGTCGCGCCCGCCGCTTCTACGAGTGGCAGGGCTGGCGATCGGACGGGGCCAGCAAGGTCGAGAGCCGGGGCGACGCCCGCCTCGACGAGGTCCGCTATGTCCGGGCCGACCTGTCGAGCACCCAGGGACGCTCCGGCCACTAGGAGCCGACTACGAGCGGTTGTGTGCGATCGCCTCGCGCACCAGCGCGGTGAAGTCGGCCGGGTCGAGGGACGCGCCCTCGCGCAGGTCGATGGCACGTCGGGTGCCAGCCGTCAGGCTGGCGTTGAAGATGCCGGTCGGATCGGCCAACGAGGCGCCCTTGGCGAACGTCATCTTCACCTTGTCCTGGTAGGTCTCGAGGGTGCAGATCAGACCGCCGCAGCTGAAGGCCGGCACCCCGTCGGGGTTGGTCGGCTTGCGCCACTTGACCTCCTCCACGACGTCGGGATCGGCACCCAGGATCAGGGCTCGTACGTCGTCCACGGTGCTCGTGCGCCAGTCATCACTCACCCGAGCACCGTACCCCCGGGTGGGCGCGCGAGCCACGGGCTGCGGACTGCCCGCTCAGAGCTGGCGGATCACTCGTGCCGGAGCTCCCACGGCCACGACATCGGCCGGTAACGAGGCGACGACCACCGAGCCGGCGCCGACCACCGTGTTGGCGCCGATGGTGACCCCCGGGCAGACGATCACCCCGCCGCCCAGCCAGACGTTGTCACCGATCACGATCGGCTCGGCCGCCTCCCACTTGTCGCGGCGGGGACCCGGCTCCAAGGGGTGGGTAGCCGTCAGCAGCTGCACGTGCGGACCGATCTGCACGTCCTCCCCGATCGTGACGGAGGCGACGTCGAGGACCGTCAACCCGAAGTTGGCGAACGACCGAGCGCCGAAAGTCGTCTGGTAGCCGTAGTCGCACCTGAACGGCGGGCGGATCTCCGCGCCGTCGCCGTACTCCCCGAGCAGCTCGGCGAACAGGCCGCGGATGGTCTCTCCTTCGGTCGGGTCGGAGCCGTTGATCGCATGGGTCAGCGACATCGCCCGTCGGGAGTCGCGGGCGATCTCGGGATCGTCCGCGAGGTAGGGCTCACCGGCGAGCATCCGCTCGCGCATCGTCTTCTCGCTCATCGCACCGACGCTACGCGAATCGTGACGACGACACTCAGTCGACGGTGACCTCGCCCATCACGTCCCAGGAGTCGCCGTCGATCTGTCGGCTGAGGATCTGCGGCGTCCGGACCAACGCCTGAGGCATCGTTGCGATCGCGGCAGCAAAGTGGTCGCTGGTGACGTGCGCAGAGGTCCCCTCCTCGCTGAACGCCTCGACCAGCACGAACTCGCTGGGATCCTCGACGCTGCGGGACCAGTCGAACCACAGGTTGCCCGGCTCCGCGCGAGTCGCCTCGGTGAAGTCGGCGACCAGGTCGAGCCATCGGTCGGTCCACTCGGGCTTGGTCTGGAACTTGACCACGATGAAGTGCATGTCGTCATCCTCTCAGGGTGGCGGTGAATCGGAGCTCCCCCGAGCACCAGGCGCGGGCGGGCAGGAGCCGTCTTCCGAGCACGGCGAAGAGCGTGCGGCACGCCTCCACGGCCCCCTGCTGCCGGAGCCGTACGGCGCGGGCAGACCGGTCGGTGCGGTTCCGGTCACGGTGTGGGCAGCGGTGTCCGACTGCCCCAGAGGTCCGAGCACGGGCCCGGTAGTCCGCTCCCGCGGCACATCCACAAGTCCGGCCTGTTGGCGGACTAAGGTCTGCCCTGTGGCCTCGCTCGTTCCTGACCTCGACGCCCTCCGGCTGCTGGTCGGCATCGCCCGGCTCGGCAGCATCGGGGCGGCCGCGCGAGCCCACGGCACCACCCAACAGGCCGCCTCGGAGCGCCTCCGGATGATGGAGGCCCTCACTGGTCTCACGCTGGTGCGCCGCGGAGCCCGTGGCTCGGAGCTCACCGAGGCAGGTGTCGTCGTGGTCGAGCAGGCCGCCCACCTGCTCGCGGTGGCCGAGGAGACCGAGGCCGTCATCGCGGGGCTGCGCACCGATCAGGGTCGGGGACTCGCGGTATGGGCGAGCATGACGATCGCCGAGACCCTCCTGCCCCGCTGGCTCGTCCAGCTGCGCCAGCGTCAGCTGAGCGAGGGGCTCGACGCCACGACGGTCAGCCTCACCGCCTCCAACAGCACCCAGGTGCTCGAGGCCGTGCGCAACGGGACCGCGGGCCTCGGCTTCGTGGAGGGTGTGGCCGCCCCCACCGGTGTGCGCCACGCCGCGGTGGCGGAGGACGTGCTGGTGCTGGTCGCAGCTCCCGGCACCCCCCTGAGCAGACGTCGCACGCCGCTGACGCCCGAGCAGGTCGCCGCGCTCTCCCTGGTACAGCGCGAGAGCGGGTCGGGCAGCCGCGAGGTGCTGGAGGCGGCGTTGAGCGCACACGGCCTCACCGGTGCGGCCCCGGTCGCCGAGCTCACCACCGCCACCGCAGTGCGGGGCACGGTGCTGGCGGGTGGATCGGCCGCCTTCCTCAGCCATCGCGTGGTCGCCCGGGACCTCGAGGTCGGCCAGCTCGTGGTGGTGCCGACAACGGGACTGCGCCTGGAGCGCACGTTCCGCGCGGTGTGGTCCGGCGCGAAGACACCACCCGCCGGACCGGTGCGGAACCTCGTCGGGATCGCGCGCAACGACGCTCCCTGACCCCAGCCGGCAGGCATTCCAGGGCAGCTTGTTTAGCGACCGCCCCGGTCGGGCAACCCCTCCGGTGAGGTTCCACTCGGGGGCCACAGAGGAGTCGACGTGGCAGCACCAAACGAAGGACCGGAAGGGTCACCCACCCCGCCCAAGCGCTCGGACCGAAGCCGGTGGAACTGGCTGCTGGTCGTGCCGTTGCTAGCGGTGCTCTACCCGCCGCTCTACAACCGGGCCACCCCGGAGCTGGCCGGGGTCCCGTTCTTCTACTGGTACCAGCTCGCGGCGGTCGTGATCGGCGTGGCGTGCACCCTGGTCGTCTACGTGAAGACGAGGGGCTGACGTGGACGACATCCTCCTCACCGAGACGATCGTCTTCTCGGTGCTCTTCCTGGCCGTCACGCTGCTCGGCTTCTTCGCGAGCCGCTGGCGCCGAGCCCCGCATCTCGACAGCCTCGACGAGTGGGGACTGGGTGGACGCAGCTTCGGCGGGTGGATCACCTGGTTCCTGATCGGCGGCGACCTCTACACCGCCTACACCTTCGTCGCCGTACCCGCACTGGTCTTCGGCGCTGGAGCAATCGGCTTCTTCGCCCTGCCCTACACGATCGTGGTCTACCCGATCGTCTTCTTCGTCCTGGCCCGACTGTGGTCGGTGAGCCACCGCAACGGCTTCGTCACGCCGGCCGACTTCGTGCGCGCACGATCAGGCTCGCCGACCCTGGCCCTCCTGGTCGCCCTGACCGGCCTGGTCGCGACGATGCCCTACATCGCGCTGCAGCTCATCGGCATCGAGGCGGTGCTCAAGGCCATGGGAGTGACCGGCGAGGTGCCGATCATCCTGGCCTTCGCGATCCTCGCTGCTTACACCTACAACTCCGGGCTGCGAGCACCGGCGCTGATCGCCTTCGTCAAGGACACCCTGATCTACATCGTGGTGATCGCCGCCGTCATCGTCATCCCCTACAAGCTCGGAGGCTTCGGCGTCATCTTCGACGCCGCCGATGCCAAGTTCGCCGCTACCCCCAACCCGGGCGACGGCATCATCCTGGGTGGACCGGCGCAGCTGCAGTACGCCACGCTCGCCCTCGGCTCGGCCCTGGCGCTGTTCCTCTACCCGCACAGCCTCACCGGGGTCTTCGCCGCCAACCGGCGCGACACGATCAAGCGCAACATGGCTGCGCTGCCGGCGTACTCCTTCGTCCTCGGACTGCTGGCGCTCCTCGGCTACATGGCCATCGCCTCAGGCGTCACGCCTCTGGTGGGGGACGACGGGAAGTCCGACGCCAACACCATCGTGCCGTTGCTCTTCGAGCAGCAGTTCCCGAGCTGGTTCGCCGGCGTGGCCTTCGCGGCCATCGGCATCGGCGCGTTGGTCCCGGCCGCGATCATGTCCATCGCGGCGGCCAACCTGTGGACCCGCAACATCTACAAGGAGTACCTCAACCCCGACGCGACGCCGAAGCAGGAGGCCCGCAGCAGCAAGCTGGCCTCGCTGGTCGTCAAGCTCGGGGCGCTGCTCGCCATCCTGGCGATCGATCCCCAGTTCAGCATCGACCTCCAGCTGATCGGGGGCGTGATCATCCTGCAGACCCTGCCCGCGGTGGCGCTCGGCCTCTACACGCGCTGGTTCCACAGTCGTGCGCTGATCGCCGGGTGGGCGACCGGGATGCTCGTCGGCTTCTGGGCGCTCTACCAGGTGCCCGCGAAGGCCTTCGGTCCCGACGGTGAAGTGACCATCGTCAAGGAGCACTTCGGTGGCTCAGGATTTCCCCTGGCCAAGCTCGGCTTCGACACCGACGCACCGATCTACGCCGGGTTCCTGGCCATCGCCGCCAACCTCCTGGTCGCGATCGTGCTCACGCTCCTGCTCCGCGGACGGGTCGCGGACGGTGAGGACACCACCCTGCCGGAGGACTACACCGCCGAGGCGGGAGACCCAGGAGTCGTGGAGGAGCTCGAGGAGCTGGGCGGCAGCGTGTGAGCCACGGGTGCCCCGGGCGAGGCTGAGCCGATGCCCGGGGCGCCGGCTCAGTGCAAGTGGACTCCGGGACCGGTGACCTTCACCTTCACGTCGGTCAGGTCGTAGTGCATCTCCCAGGTCCGGCGATACCCGGTGTGGGAGACCTTCCATCCCTCGTCGGTACGTACGTACCGATCCTCATAGAAGGCTGCGCCCTCGAGCATGAACTTCACCGCGTCCACGATGACGCGGTCGACGAGGTACCAGCGACCGGTGGCGGTGTCACCGTCGACCTCGATCTCGGGATGGTGCACCTGGTGCATCGTGATCATGCCCTCGCCCAGGTTGGCTCGCATGTAGTCGACCAACGCGGCGCGGTCAGCGAACTCCAGCCCGTTGTAGTCGCCGGTCGCCTCCGGGACGAAGCAGTCCGAGAAGCCGTCCCACTCCTTGGTGTCGAGACAGCGCAGGTAGGCGTACTTGAGTCGGCTGATGGCGTCGATGTCGTCGCGAAGACGAGAGTTGTCACTCACAGCGGCAATGTAGCTGCTGGTGTCGTGCAGAGCACGGATCAAGAGACATTGCGGGATCCGTGGTCGACCTGCCCTCGACCAACTCGACCTCTGGGGCTGCTCCTGCCAGCCGGTCGGGCCGTTTACACTCACCGAGTGATCTTCAAGCGGGTGGGTGACGGACGCCCCTATCCGGAGCACGGGTTGTCGTCGAAGGAGTGGGCGTCGGTTCCGCCGCGCCAGGTGAAGCTCGACGAGCTCGTCACCACCAAGGACACCTTGCAGCTGGCAACGCTGCTCGACGGTGACTCCACCTTCTACGGCGACCTCTTCGCTCACGTCGTGGAGTGGGAGAACGACCTCTACCTCGAGGACGGTCTGCACCGCGCGCTCCGCGCAGCCCTCCAGCAACGCAACGTGCTGCACGCACGCGTGTTCCGGGTAGGTGTGCTGGACCGGTGAAGAACTCGCTCGACAACCTTCCGAAACCGTCCGACGTGCTGAGCCCACGGTGGCTCGCCCGGCTTCGCACCGGCGCCACGCTCGCCGTCCTCGCGGTGGTGCTCCTCGTCGGTGTCAGCGTCGGTGTCAGTCGAGTCACCGACCCTTTCCCGCAGGCCGAGGAGACGCCGATCTGCACCCAGGTCGACCTCGTTGCCGGCGACGTGGTCGAGCCGGCGCAGGTCACCGTCAGCGTGCTCAATGCCGGAGGGCCCAACGGTCTGGCCGGCCGCACCCTGAGCGACCTCAGCGACGAGGGATTCGGCAGGGGTCAGCTCGCCGACGCACCCAAGGGCACCTCGCGGGTCGTCAACGCACAGATCTGGACCACGGACGGACCCACGGCAGCGGTCCGACTGGTACGCAGCTACCTCAGGGGCAAGGTCAGGATCGTCGAGCGTCCGGCCACCACCACGGGCATCACGGTGGTGGTGGGGGAGAAGTTCGGGGACCTGAAGACCGGCAAGGCCCAGTTCCGCGCCCGCGACGACGAGACCACATGCGCGCCTACCACGCCGGTCGAGACCCCGGTCGCCGAGCCCACCGAAGGCTGAGCGGCGACCGTCACGGGGCATCCGCGGGACATCCGCGGGACATCCGCGGGACATCCGCGGGGCTACCGGTCCCGCCTCGTCGCCAGGACGCTTCCCTGGAGCGGCTCAGCCGTCGAGCCACTGGGCCAGGCGTCCGCGGGCGCTGACCTCGCGGAGGCGGGCCTCGGTTGCCTCGCGCTGGCGTCGCGGCGTGACCACCAAGAGGTCGTCGGCGCGGCGCAGGACGGTCCGCGCCTCCGGCACGAGGGCTTTCTCGTCGCGGATGACCAGGGACACCGAAGCTCCCTTCGGCAGACGCAGCTCCCCCACTTCCACCCCGTGCAGCTTGGAGACCGGGCTGATCGTGATCTGGAGGAGGTCGGCAGCGACCCGCTCGAGCGGAGCGGCCTCGAGGTCCAGGTCGCGCGGCTCGGAGCGTCGGGCGACCCGCAGCACTCGCGCCACCAGGGGCAGCGTGGGCCCGGTGAGCAGGGTGTAGACGATCACCATGACGAAGACGATGTCGAAGAGCCGCTCGGCGCCGTCGACCCCCGCTGCCAACGGGATCGTGGTCAGCACGATCGGCACGGCCCCGCGCAGTCCGGCCCACGACACGAACGACAGCTCACGCCACGGCATGGGTTGCACGACCGAGCTGACCGCGACCGAGATCGGACGCGCCACCAAGGTCAGCACGAGGCCGGCCACGATCGCCGTACCCACTGCTGACCACGAGAGACGGCCCGGCGAGAGCAGCAGGCCGAGCATCACGAACAGGCCGATCTGGGCGAGCCAGGCGACGCCCTCCGCAAACGACTTCGTCGCTGCCCGGTGCGGCAGCTCGGAGTTGCCCAGCACGAGGGCTGCGACGTAGACCGCCGCGAAGCCGCTGGCGTGCACCGCCGAGGACGATCCGTAGGCGAGGAGCGTCAAGGTCAGCACCGCGAGCGGGTAGAGGCCCGAGGAGGGCAGGGCCACGCGCCGCATCACCCAGGCGCCGCCGAAGCCGACGGCCAGGCCGACCGCGACCCCTGCGGCCAGCTCGAAGACGATGATGGCGGCGGTGCCGAAGATCCCGTAGTCGGCGACGGCACCGGTGGAGATGAGCGTGACCAGGACGACCGTGGGTGCATCGTTGAGGCCGGACTCGGCCTCGAGCGAACCAGTCAGGCGTCGCGGCAGCGGGACCACCCGCAGCACGGAGAACACTGCAGCGGCATCCGTCGGCGAGCAGACCGCACCGAGCAGCACCGCGAGCTCCCACGGGAGCCCCAGGACGTAGTGGGCCGCCACCGCCATGATCGCCACCGAGACCCCGACCCCGATGGTCGCCAGCGAGACTCCGAGACGCATGGAAGGTCTCGCCTCTCGCCAGTTCGTCGTCAAGCCGCCCTCCGCCAGGATCAGCAGCAGCGCCGCGAACCCGAGGGAGTGGGCGAGCTCAGCGTCCTCGAAGCCGATCCCCACGCCGGACTCGCCCAGAGCCACCCCCATCAGCAGGTAGATCAACAGACTGGGAAGCCCAGCGCGTGAGGAGAGGCGCACGGCGAGGATGGCCAGCATGGTGACGGCCGCGCCGATCAGCACGAACCTGTCGAGCTGTTCGACGTCGAAGCTCATGTCACCTCTGGGCTGGGGGTGGCGGGAGTTGATTCTATCGGCGAATCGCTGCGATCGGTGTCCTGCTGGTGGCCGGTGAGACGACCGATGTGAGCGCGGTCAGCTGCCGTGGACGCCTCGCCTGAGCCGCCAGGCAGCGATCCCGGCATCGACGACAGCCGCCCGACGTCCGCGCCGGTCGAGGTCGGCGACTGGCACCCACTCGGCGAAGTCGGTGCTCCCGCCCACCTCGACGGTGCCCAGCTCTCCGCCAGTGATGACGGCCTCGAAGAGAACCTTGACCGCTTTGTAGGGCTTGGTGGATCGCGAGGTTCCGCGCCGGTGCCCCCATGCCTGTGTGGTCAGCGGTGCCCCGACCTCGACGTGATAACCGGTCTCCTCGTAGGCCTCGCGCACGACAGCCTCCTCGAGCGTCTCGCCGTAGTCGACGCCGCCGCCGGGCAAGCTCCAGCCGGGCTCATGACTACCTTCGCCGTTGTACCAGGTGAGCAGGATCCGGTCGCCGTCCTCGCTGACGTCGACCAGCACGGCGTACGCAGCAACGCGGGTGTCGTACTCGGTGAAGTGCACGAGCAGCACGCTAGCGACTCCCGCCGGCGTCATCTCCAAGCCGCCAGCGGTACCGCGAAACTGAAACATGTTCTAGATTCGGATCGTGAGCACCAAGGGCACGACCATTCCTCAGACCATCCCTGCCTCCACCCTGCCGTCGGCCACCGAGAGGTACGACGTGGTGGTGGTCGGTTTCGGCATCGCCGGCGGCTGTGCGGCCCTGGATGCCGCGCGCGTCGGGGCGCGGGTGCTGCTGCTGGAGCGCGCGGCCGTGCACGGCGGCACCTCGGCGATGTCGGGCGGGCACTTCTACCTCGGCGCCGGCACCGCGGTGCAGCAGGCGACGGGTCACGAGGACTCCGTCGAGGACATGTACGAGTACCTCGTCGCCTCGTCCAAGGAGCCCGAGAAGGACAAGATCCGCGTCTACTGCGAGGAGTCGGTCGCGCACTTCGACTGGCTCGAGTCGCTCGGGTTCGAGTTCGAGAGGTCCTACTACCCCGAGAAGGCTGTCATCCAGCCCGGCACGGAGGGCCTCATGTTCACCGGCAACGAGAAGGTCTGGCCCTACAAGGACGTCGCACGGCCCGCCCCGCGCGGGCACAAGGTGCCGGTGCCCGGAGACACCGAGGGCACCAAGATGGTGATGGACCTGCTGCGCGACCGGCTGGAGGAGGCCGGGGTCGAGGTCCGTTACGAGACAGGCGCGACCAACCTCGTCGTCGATGACAGCGACCACGACGGCGCGGTCGTGGGTGTCGCCTGGCGCTCGTTCGATCAGAACGGACACGTGCTGGCCGGCGGCGTGGTCCTGGCCGCCGGTGGCTTCGTGATGAACCCCGACATGGTCGCCGAGCACACCCCGGCGCTCTCGCAGAACCTCTTCACGCTCGGCTCGACGTACGACGACGGGCTCGGCATCCGCCTGGGTCAATCCGTCGGAGCCGAGCTCAAGCACATGGACGAACCCTTCATCACCGCGCCGGTCTATCCGCCGTCGCGGCTGCTGACCGGCATCATCGTCAACAGTTCCGGGCAGCGGTTCGTTGCCGAGGACAGCTACCACTCGCGCACGTCACAGTTCGTGATGGAGCAGCCGGACTCGGTGGCGTACCTGATCGTGGACAGCGAGCACGTCGAGTACCCGAAGTTTCCCCTGGCGCCGCTCCTGGACGGCTACGAGACGATCGAGGAGCTCGAGACCTCACTGTCGCTTCCGACCGGGTCGGTCGCTGCGTCGCTGGAGCGCTACAACGAGCACGCTGCCACCGGCGAGGATCCTGACTTCCACAAGTCTGCGGAGTGGTTGGCTCCGCAGGACAGCGGTCCCTGGGCAGTCTTCGACCTCCGCCTGGGCAAGGCGATGTACGCCGGCTTCACCCTCGGGGGCATCCGGGTCTCCGTCGACGGCGAGGTGCAGCGTCACGACGGCTCGCTCGTGCGTGGGTTGTATGCCGCCGGCGCCTGCGCCTCCAACCTCGCCCAGGACGGCAAGGGCTACTGCTCGGGCACCCAGCTGGGTGAGGGGTCCTTCTTCGGGCGCAAGGCGGGGCGGGCGGCTGCTCGCGCGGCCGGAAGCTTCACCGCCTGAGCGGTGGATCTCCCTCTTCTGTCCCGCAGTTCCACCACTCGATCGGGCGTTTCGTAGACTCCCCGCGTGAGCACACCGGTCCACCTGCGACCTCGATCCTGGGAGTTGCGGCGGCGACTCATCGCCGCAGCCGTGGCCCTGCTCGTGGTGGTGGGCGCGACCCTGTGGTGGTTGGACGGCGCCGAGGACCGGCGAGCCGGGTCGGCCTGCGACTACTTCGACGACCAGCAG
>JBAVCA010000171.1:0-2074 GCA_049586475.1 Nocardioides sp. | reverse complement strand
GTCGAAGCGCACCATCTCGGGCAGGGGGCGGCCGTTGATCGCGGGGGGGAGCGGCTCGTCCTCGGCGGCGATCCGCAGCTTGTCCTGGTGGGGACGCTCGTCGGTGATCCAGCCGGTGTCGACGGCGTTCATCAAGATCCGGTCGGTGGCGAACATCTCGCCGGCCGAGGTGCGGGTCATCATGTTGAGCGCGGCCTTGGCCATGTTGGTGTGCGGATGGCCGGGGCCCTTGTAGCGGCGCGAGAACTGCCCCTCCATCGCCGAGACGTTCACGACGTGCGCCCGTCCGGACGGCGCCGCGGCGGCTGCGGCAGCCATCGCCGGGCGGAGCCGGGAGACCAGCAGGAACGGCGCGACCGAGTTGCACAGCTGCACCTCGAGCAGCTCCATCGGGTCGACCTCGTCGACGGTCTGCGTCCAGGAGTTGGTGGCCTGCAGGTCCGGGAGCAGCCCGCCGGCATCGACCGCGGTGCCGGCGAGGTGGGCATCGAGCGAGGCGTGACCGGCCTTCAGGGCGAGCGCGGTCAGGGTCGCGGCCGAGTGCGCCGCGCGCGCCCGGTCGATCGACTCTCCCTCGTGGGCGGCGACGGCCTCGCGCGACAGAGCACCGGCGATCGCGGCGGGATGCGCCTCGGAGATCCGGTCGAAGCGCACCATCTCGGGCAGGGGGCGGCCGTTGATCGCGGGGGGGAGCGGCTCGTCCTCGGCGGCGACGAGCGGGGCGTAGGAGCCGGGTGAGCGCCGTACGGTCTGGCAGGCGTTGTTGATCAGGACGTCGAGCGGACCGGCGGCGGCGACGTCGTCGGCGAGAGCCACCACCTGGGTGGGGTCGCGCAGGTCGATGCCGACGATCTTGAGCCGCCCGAGCCAGTCGGGAGCATCCGGCAGGGAGGAGAAGCGGCGTACGGCGTCGTGCGGGAAGCGGGTGGTGATCGTCAGGTGCGCGCCGTCGCGCAGCAATCGCAGGGCGATGTACATCCCGATCTTGGCGCGGCCCCCGGTGAGCAGGGCGCGGCGGCCGGTCAGGTCGGTGCCCTGGTCGCGCTTGGCGTGCGAACGGGCAGCGCAGGACGGGCACAGCCAGTGGTAGAACGCATCGACCAGGGTGTAGTCGGCCTTGCAGATGTAGCAGCCGCGCGGGTTGATCAGCTCGCCGGCGAACGAACCCGTGGTCGCCGTGGTGAGCAGGATGCCCTCCGTCTCGTCATCGATCCTCAGCGGCGAGCCGGTGGCTGTGGCCTCGGTGACGGCGCGGTCGTGGGCGAGCTCCTCGGCACGCTTGGAGGCACGCCGGTCCCGCTTGAG
Source organism: Nocardioides sp. (assembly GCA_049586475.1). Taxonomy (GTDB): domain Bacteria; phylum Actinomycetota; class Actinomycetes; order Propionibacteriales; family Nocardioidaceae; genus Nocardioides. The sequence goes on along the minus strand of JBAVCA010000171.1, from coordinate 769 downwards.
CGCCTTGTACATGTGCGAGGCCGCGCGCTTCACCTCGACGTGGTCGGGGTGGTCCTCGGGGACCGTGTGGAGCTGCCCGAGAACACGCAGGGTGGCAGCGAGGTCGTCGGGGTCGATCACCCACGGATCCTAGTCGCCGCGCACCCGATGACCCCAAGCGTCAGGGGACCCGCACCTTCAGGGTGAACCGGTCCGCGACGTCCCGCTCACCGAACGGCTGCATGTACGTCGCCTTGAAGGCGCCGGTGCCGGCCTGCGTGGCCTTCAGCGTGTAGATGTAGCGACTGCCGGCACCGGGCATCGGCATGCCGTCATGGCCAGGCCCAGCGGCTGACTTCTCCCGCACATCGGTCACCTTGAAGACGCCGTTGCTTGCCTTCTCGTTGACCTTCCAGGTGTAGCCCGTGCTGGAGTTGCCCTTCAGCACGACCTTGATCTTGTCCCCCTTGGCCACGACAGCCGTGGTGCCAGAGTCGCTCTGGTCGTATCTCGTCGCCGTGGCCGAGAGGGCAGTCGCCGGGGCGACCTGCAAGGTGGAGGCGGCAACAGCGGCGGCTGCAGCAAGCGCCAGAATGCGCGGGAGGGTGGTCATGTGCGGACTTTAGTACCGCCGAGGCCAGGAGACCGAGAAGAATTTTCCTCGGTCTAGTCAGGCGTGGAACCGAGGGTCACCCGGTACCGCACGAAGGACGGCACGGCGAGCGACGCGATGACGACCCCGATGACCACCAGCACCCCGCCCCCGGCGGCTGCCGCCGCCGTGCCGACG
>JBAVCA010000170.1:0-4281 GCA_049586475.1 Nocardioides sp. | reverse complement strand
CGTTTGCCTCGCTGTCCCACGAGGACCTCCTGCGCTGGCTCGAGGGCCGCCCGGTCGTGGCCCGCGGCCTGCTGTCCCAGCTGGCCGCCCGGTTGCGCAAGGCCAATGACGTCGTCGCCGACCTGGTCTTCTCCGACGTGCCGGGCCGGGTGGCGAAGGCGCTGCTCGATCTCGCCGATCGGTTCGGCCGCACCGCCGACGACGGGGTCCACGTGCACCACGACCTCACCCAGGAGGAGCTCGCCCAGCTGGTCGGCGCCTCCCGCGAGACGGTCAACAAAGCACTCGCCGACTTCGCCTCGCGCGGCTGGCTGCGCCTGGAGCCCCGCTCGGTCGTCATCATGGACGTCGAGAGGCTCTCCAAGCGCGCTCGCTGATCGCCCTCCCGTGGGCTGCCGGCCGGTCAGCCCTGCTCGGCGAGGTAGGCGAGCTGCGCACGCACCGACCACTCTGCGGGCACCCACAGTGAGGGGTCGACGTCCGCGTAGACCATCTCGACCACTTGGCGCGGAAGCTCGTCGGAGGCGACGCCCTCCGGGTGCGGTCGCGCCTTGAGCTCGGCGAGTGCCGCGCGCACCTGGTCGAGACGTTCGTGACGATGGGCGAGGTAGTAGTCCAGGACTCCGCCGGCGTCCGTGAGCACCGGTCCATGGGCGGGCCAGATGGTGTGCACCTCACCTGAGGTGACCAGCGCCCGCATCTTCTCGATCGAGTCGAGGTAGGGCCCGAGCTGACCATCGGGATGGGCGACCACGGTGGTGCCGCGGCCGAGCACCATGTCCCCGGAGAGCAGCGCCCTCTCGTCCGGCAGCAGCAGCGAGATGGAGTCGGCGGTGTGGCCGGGCGTGGTGACGACGCGCACCGAGAGCCCGGCCACGTCGATCAGCTCGTCGTCGCTGAGGGGGTCGGCCCCGACGCAGTAGGCCGGGTCCAGGGCCCGAACGACGCAGCCCTTGCGCTCGGCGAGCTCGGCGGCGACCTCGGAGTGGTCGTAGTGGTGGTGGGTCAACAGGATCAGGCCGACGTCACCGGCGACCTCGTCCAGCCGCTCGAGGTGTCCGTCCTCGATCGGTCCCGGGTCGACGACGATCGATGTCGACGAGCCCGGCTCGCGCAGCAACCAGGTGTTGGTGCCGTCCAGGGTCATCATCCCGGGGTTGGGTGCCAGTAGACACTCCCCCCGCTCGCCGAACGAGCCGCCGGCCCACGGGTCGGGCGTCATCAGCGGTGGCGCTCCGCCGCCAGGGGCCGCAGCCGGTCGGGCATGGAGAGGGTGAAGCCGTCGCCCAACGCCTCGACGGACGGGGTGAACATCTGCACGGAGCGGTCAGCGGCCGCGGCCAGCACGTGGTCACGCGACTCGAAACCGGCGATCTCCAAGGAAGTCAGGTAGGTCGGCGGCATCATCGCCAGCTCGCCGGACTCCGCCTGCGCCGCAGCCGCACCGGCCGTCAGCCAGGCGACCGAGGACGACTCGCTCGACACGTCGCGGGTGCGTTGCCCCTCGGGCAGCTTGGCGACGAAGAACCAGGTCTCGTAGCGCCGCGGCTCGAAGACCGGCGTCAACCAGGCATCCCATACGCCGAGCAGGTCCGTGCGCAGCACCAGCTCGCGGCGGTTCAGGAAGTCGGTGAGCGACAGCTCACGCGTCTCCAGCGCCACCCGGTCGGCCTCCCAGTCGTCGCCGGTCGTGTCAGCCACGACCTCGTCGTCCACGTCGCCCACGCCGTCGGCCCCGATGGGCCCGGCCAGGAGGACGCCGGACTCCTCGAACGTCTCGCGCACCGCAGCACACACCAGCGCCCGCGCGAGGTGCTCGTCACAGCCCAGCCGTGCGGCCCACTCCGCGGGCGTCGGTCCTGCCCAGGAGACCTCGGCGTCGAAGTCACGCTTGTCGACGCCTCCGCCGGGGAAGACCGCCATCCCGGCGGCGAAGTCCATCGAGACCTGGCGCCGCAGGTAGTAGACCTCCGGACCGTGACCCAACTCGTCAGCCTCGGCGAGAAGGATGACGGTCGCCGCCTGACGCGGCTCGGCTGCGGAACGGGTGCCGTCGGCGTACTCCGAGGCGAGGTCGACCACCGAGGCCGGCAACGGCACCGGCGGCAGCGGGATCTTCACACCTCCACCAGAAGCTCGACCTCCACGGGGGCGTCGAGCGGAAGGACCGCGACGCCGACCGCGGAGCGCGCGTGGATGCCCGCGTCGCCGAAGACCTCGCCGAGCAGCTCTGAGGCGCCGTTGGCCACCCCGGGCTGTCCGGTGAAGTCCGGCGTCGAGGCCACGAAGACCACGACCTTCACCACCCGCTTGACCAGCGACAGGTCACCGATCTCAGCCCGCACTGCGGCGATCGCATTGAGCACGCACTGCTGCGCACACGCGTAGGCCTCTTCGGCCGTGACACCGGCACCGACCTTGCCGGTGGTGATCAGCTCGCCCATCCGCATCGGCAGCTGGCCGGAGGTGAAGACGTGGTTGCCAGATCGCACCGCAGGCACGTAGACCGCGACGGGCTTGGCGACCTCGGGGACCGCCAGGCCCATCGCGCGCAACCGCTCCTCGGGGCTGCTCACTACTGTGCCGCGCGCTTCAGGAACGCGATCAGACCACCTTGGGCGTTGGTCTGGATGGCGACCAGCTCCCAGCCGTCCTGCCCGAAGTTGTTGAGCATGAGGGCTTCGTTGTGAAGCGGGATCGGCGCGACTTGGTACTCCCATTTCGTCATGCCGGGCACCTTACCCGCGCCCTCGGGCGCTCAGCCTTTCGAGGTGGTGGGAGGCGAGGATGGCTCGGCGGTCGCCGACGTCTCGGCGATCACGTGCTCGACCATCTGGTCGCGAGCCCAGGCTCGCTTGCGACGCTGGATCACCCGGTTCTCGGCCATCAGCGCCTTTCCGGTGGCGATGGCCATCAGCACCATCACCACGCTGAACGGTGCCGCGACCAGGATCGCCGTCGTCTTGAGTGCCCCCAGGCCACCGGCCACGAGCAGCACGGAAGCCACGACGCCCGCGATGACGGCCCAGAAGACCCGGTTCCACACCGGCGGGTTCAGGTTGCCGCCCTCCGAGAGCATGGCCACCACGAAGGAGCCGGAATCGGAGGAGGTGACGAAGAAGACCACGATCAAGAACATCGCGATCACGCTGAGCACGGTCGCCATCGGCAGGGTGTCGAGCAGCTCGAAGAGCGCGGTGTTGGTCGAGACCGTGCCGTCCTCGGCCACCAGCCCGCCGCTACCGAAGACCTCGATGTAGATCGCCGAGCCGCCCAGCACCGAGAACCACAGGAACGTGATCGCGGTCGGCACGAGGAGCACCCCGGTGATGAACTGGCGCACGGTGCGACCCCGGGAGATGCGGGCGATGAACACCCCGACGAACGGCGCCCAGCTCATCCACCAGCCCCAGTAGTAGGTCGTCCACGACGAGAGCCAGGAGGCACCGTCCTCCTGGAAAGGCCGCACGTTGAAGGACAGGCTGAGGAAGTTCTGCAGGTAGGAGCCGATCTGGGTGACGAAGTCGCTCAGCAGGAAGACGGTCGGCCCGAGGATCAGCACCAGCACGAGCAGCACTCCGGCCAAACCCATGTTGACGTTGGAGAGCAGCTTGATCCCCTTGTCGACGCCACTGACCACCGAGATCAACGCGATCGCGGTGATGATGGCGATCAGGACGACGAGCAGCCCGGTGCCGGCATTGTCGACGAAGCCGAGAAAGTTCAGGCCGGCGCCGAGCTGGGTGACGCCGAAGCCCAGAGACGTCGCGACACCACACAGGGTGCCGACCACGGCGGTGACGTCGATGAGGTCACCCCACCGGCCCAGGACCCTCTTGCCGAAGAGGGGCTCGAGCGCCCAGCGCAGCGAGATCGGGCGGCCCTTGCGGTGCACGGCGTACGCGATCGCCAGACCCACCACGACGTAGATCGCCCAGGCGTGCAGCCCCCAGTGGAGGAAGGTCGTGTCGAGCGCGCTGCGCGCCCGCTGCGACGGGTCGTCGGCCGGCGACCCGGGCGGCGGCGTGGCGAAGTGGTTGAGCGGCTCGGCAACGCCCCAGAAGACCAGACCGATGCCCATGCCGGCAGCGAAGAGCATCGCGAACCACGACCTGATCCCGAACTCGGGCTCCTCGTCGTCCTTGCCCAGCACGATCTCACCCATCGGTGAGAGCGCCATCCACAGCGAGAACACCACGAAGCCGGTGACGACGGCGACGTACCACCAGCCGATCTGCTCCACGACGTTGGTGTTGGCCGTGACGAGTGCCTCGTCGAGCT
>JBAVCA010000169.1:0-1598 GCA_049586475.1 Nocardioides sp. | reverse complement strand
TGCTGGGCCAGCACCTCGGTCGGGGCGAGCAGGGCCGCTTGGCCACCGGAGTCGACCACGCGCAGCATCGCTCGCAGGGCCACGAGCGTCTTTCCCGAGCCGACCTCCCCCTGGAGGAGTCGGTTCATCGGGTGTGGTCGAGCGAGATCGGCCTCAAGATCGGCGCCGATGCTGCGTTGGCCGTCAGTCAGGGTGAACGGGAGCCGCTGGTCGAAGGCAGCCAGCAGCCCGCCGCCGCCTTCTCGCGCTACCGCGCCGAGGGCCTGGACCGCGCGCCGACGCCGACCCAGCACGAGCTGGGTGACCAGGGCTTCCTCGAAGCGGAAGTACCGCTGGGCGTCGTGCACGTGACCGCGCTCCTCAGGCGCGTGGATCTGCTCGTAGGCAGCGGCGATGTCGAGGAGGTCGAACTCGCGGCGTACGGGCTCGGGGATCAGCTCAGGGAGCTCATCCACCACCGAACGGGTGAAGGTGATGGCGCGCTGGAGGTCCCAGGATTCCAGGCCCTTGGTCAGCGGGTAGATCGGGTAGAACGCCGCGATCGCCTCGACGGCGGCGATGTCCGAGTCGCCCGCACCGCCCTTCGCCGCGGGCTTTCCGAAGAGCAGCATCCGAGGGTTGGTCAGCTGCCAAGAACCGTTGAACGTCTCGGCCTTGCCCAGGAACAACCCGCGGGCACCGACCGGGAGCTGCTCGGACTGCCAGTGAGCGATGTGGGACTTCTTGGCAAAGAACGTCATCTTCAACCGTGGCCCGTCGGTGCGCAGCACGGTCTCGAGGCGGAAGGCCGGCTGCCCGGTGCGACGGTCGGTGTAGGACAGCTGCCGGCTCGACTCGATCTCGCCGATCACGGTCAGCATCTGACCGACCTCGAGGTCCTCGACCTTGGTGAGCTTGCCCGTCTCGATGTAGCGGCGCGGGAAGTGGCGCAGGAGGTCGCCGACAGAGGTGATGCCGAGCTTGGCGACCTTGTCGTGCTTCTTCGACTCGCCCAGCACCGTGGTGACTGCCGACTCGAGCCCGATCACGGTGCGCTCACTGCTTCCACGTGCTCAGCCTGCCTCACTCGACCGACAACAGCAGCGGGTAGCGCTCCTGTCCCCCGTCGTAGACGACGACGTCGAGGTGCGGGTGGTAGGTGTCGACCCAGGCAGCGGCACGCTCCCCCAGCTCGCCGGCGCCAGATCCGGCGCCGGTCACCAGCGTCACCAGCTCCGCCCCGCCGCCGATCATCCGCCCGAGGACGTCGGTCGCCACGTCGAGGAGGTCAGCGCCTACGACGGCGAAGTCGCCGGCGATCACCCCGAGCACGTCGCCGGGCTCACAGGGCCCGGCCATCGTCATCGCCTGTCGGGCTGCGATGGTGACGGCGCCATGGCGCGCGTGGCGGGCGGTGGCGGTCATCTCCAGCACGTCCTGGTCGAAGCTGCGCCCGGGCTCGTGAACTGCCATTGCCGCCAGTCCCTGCACCTGCGCCTGGGTCGGGACCACGGCCACTCGCAGGCCGAGGTCGGTCTCGGCCGTGCCGGCCGCGATCTGGGCGACCCGGACCGAGTCCGCGTCGTTGGGCAGGATCACCAGCTCGAGGGCACCGGAAT
>JBAVCA010000168.1:0-2497 GCA_049586475.1 Nocardioides sp. | reverse complement strand
GGCTACCTGACGGTCCCTGAGGGCCTCATCGTGCCGCTGGCCCAGCTGGAGAAGATGCCGGCCAACAAGGCCACCCTGATCTGCACCGGCTCGCAGGGCGAGCCCCTGGCGGCGCTGTCGCGGATGGCCAGCCGCGACCACAAGATCCGGGTTGGCAAGGGCGACACGATCCTGATGGCCAGCTCGGTCATCCCGGGCAACGAAAACGCGATCTCCAACGTCATCAACGGCTTGACCCGCTGGGGCGCCAACGTCGTCCACAAGGGCAACGCCAAGGTGCACGTCTCCGGCCACGCCAGCGCCGGCGAGCTCGTCTACTGCTACAACCTGATGAGCCCGCGCAACGTCATGCCGGTGCACGGCGAGTACCGACACCTGCGCGCCAACGCAGACCTGGCGATCAGCACCGGCATCCACCCCGACCGGGTGATCCTCGCCGAGGACGGCGTCGTCGTCGACCTGGCCAAGGGCCGGGCCAAGATCGTCGGCAAGGTCGCCTGCGGCAACGTGTACGTCGACGGTCAGGTCGTCGGTGGCGTCACCGAGGCCACCCTGAAGGACCGCCGCACCCTGGCCGAGGAAGGCGTCGTCACCGTGCTGGCGATCGTCGATGCCGACACCGGTGCACTGGCTGATCCGCCCGACTTCGTCGTCCGCGGCTTCGAGCACGACAAGGGCGCCTTCGACCCGGCGATCGCTGTCGTCGAGAAGACCCTGGCGCGGGCCGCGGCCGACGGCATCGGCGACTCCTACCGGCTCGAGCAGATGATCGGGCGCGACGTCGCCCGTTGGGCCCAGCGCTCGTTCCGGCGCACGCCGCTGATCATCCCGATCGTCATCGACGCCTGAGCAGCGCCCAGCGCCACGTCACCCGAACCGTGCCGGGCCGCCGCGAGGTCGCTCGCGCGGGGGGGTGCGAGCCGTCGCGCTGGACCGCTCGACCGTTGTCGACACGCGCCGCACCGTTCAGCCACGCTGGTAGTGACGCGGGCTGACGACGATCTCGCTCGGTGCGCTGATCCGCCGATCCGGTCCATAGCGGGACTTGATGTCGCCGCTCCTGACGTCGAAGTACATCGCGAGCGGAGTGCCGGCGGTGGCCTGGCGTAGCGCGAGCGTCGGAGCTTGCTCGGGGCCGATCGATGTGTGCGCCTGTAGGGATTCGAACCCCAAACCTTCTCATCCGTAGTGAGATGCTCTATCCGTTGAGCTACAGGCGCATGCCCTGCGGTGTTGCTGCGAGGACTGGACGAGGATAGCCGAGGCGGCCGGAGTTGGGTAAATCGGGCCTGGTGACGGCACCTACTGCTCGGTTCGCGGCACGCAGCGGCATCGCCGGTGTGGCCTGGGTCACGGGTGGTTGAACGATCCAATAGGTCGCCCCGGAGAGACGACGTTACTGTCGTTGCGCGCCTGCAATGACGCCGCGCGATCACCATCTTATTGCTTCACGACGTACGTCGCGAGACCAAAGGACCAGGCATGACCGCCACGCAGGACAGCACCACGCAGCAGACCGGCTTCCCCACGACCCACCAGGGCATCATCGACTTCGTCTCCGAGATCGCCGAGATGACCCAGCCGGACGCCATCCACTGGTGCACCGGCTCGGACGAGGAGTGGGAGCAACTCACCACCGCGCTCGAGAGCACCGGTACCTTCACCCGACTCAACCCGGCGATCAAGCCCAACTCGTTCCACGCCGCCAGCGACCCGATCGACGTCGCGCGCGTGGAGGATCGCACCTACATCTGCTCGGTCGACGAGAAGGACTGCGGGCCCACCAACAACTGGATGGACCCCTCGGAGATGAAGGCCAAGATGCGCGGGCTCTACGCCGGGTGCATGAAGGGCCGCACGATGTATGTCATTCCGTTCGTGATGGGTCACCTCGAGGCCGAGAAGCCGATGTTCGGCATCGAGCTGACCGACTCCGCCTACGTCACGGCCTCGATGCGGGTGATGGCACGCATGGGCTCGCACGTCCTCGACAGGCTCACCGAGCTCGACGCTGGTTTCGTCCAGGCCGTCCACTCCGTCGGGATGCCGCTGGCCGAGGGTCAGGACGACGTCTCGTGGCCCTGCAACGACACGAAGTACATCGTGCAGTTCCCCGAGGAGCGGGCCATCTGGTCCTACGGCTCGGGCTACGGCGGCAACGCGCTGCTGGGCAAGAAGTGCTACGCGCTGCGCATCGCCTCGGTGATGGCGCGCGACGAGGGCTGGCTCGCCGAGCACATGCTGATCCTCAAGCTCACCAGCCCCCAGGGCGTGACCAAGTACGTCGCTGCGGCCTTCCCCAGCGCCTGCGGCAAGACCAACCTCGCGATGCTGCAGCCGACCATCCCGGGCTGGAAGGTCGAGACCCTGGGCGACGACATCGCCTGGATGCGCATCGGCGAGGACGGCCGCCTGTGGGCGGTCAACCCCGAGTACGGCTTCTTCGGCGTGGCGCCGGGCACCAACGAGCACACCAACCCCAACGCCATGCGCACCA
>JBAVCA010000167.1:0-6213 GCA_049586475.1 Nocardioides sp. | reverse complement strand
ACCGTGCAGCGGGCTGGTGGGGAAGCCGCGCTCGGCGAGGTCGTCGGCGACCCGCTGGGCCTGACGCTTGGTGCGGGTGAAGACGATGATCTTCTCGGCATCCTCGGCCTGCAGCACGCGGCCGATGATCTCGGGCTTGTCGAGGTCGTGGGCCTGGTAGATGAACTGCGCGGTCGCGGGCACCATCGAGGTGTCGTAGGACGACTCGGCACGGATGTTCATCGGGTGGCGCATGTGGGTGCGGGCCAGGGAGACGATCGCGGCCGGCATCGTGGCGGAGAAGAGCATCGTCTGACGAGTCTCCGGAGTGAGGCTGAGCAGGCGCTCCACGTCGGGCAGGAAGCCGAGGTCGAGCATCTCGTCGGCCTCGTCGAGGACCAGCGCGTGCACGTGTCCGAGGTCGAGGGCCTTGCGGTTGGCCAGGTCGATGAGCCGCCCGGGAGTGCCGACGACGATGTCGACGCCGCTCTCCAGGGCGTCGAGCTGGGTGTCGTAGCCGACGCCGCCGTAGACCGTCAGGACGCGCAGGCCGCGGTCCTTGCTGGCCAGCTCCATGTCGGAGGAGACCTGGAGGGCCAGCTCGCGGGTGGGAGCGACGATCAGGGCCTGCGGCTTGCCCTGGGGCAGGTCGATGTAGTCCGGGTCGTGCGGGGCGATGCTGCGCTGGATGACGGGGATGCCGAAGGCCAGGGTCTTGCCGGTACCCGTGCGGGCCTGGCCGATCAGGTCGGTGCCCAGCAGAGCCACCGACAGGGTCATCTCCTGGATGGCGAAGGGGGTCGTGATGCCGCCGCGCTCGAGAGCCACGCAGATGTCGGGGTGAACGCCGAGATCGCGGAAGGTGGTGGACGCAACCGGCTCGGGGATGTCGGCGGGGATCGTGATGTCGTGCTCGGCCGCAGCGGGGAGATCGGCGGTGGGCTCGGGAGTGGTCGCAGAGTTGGTGGTGTCGGTCACGAGGTCGCTTTCGTCGGGTTTCATCAGTTCAGCCGGACAGCCGAGTGAGTACGTCGGATCTGTGCGGCCAACCAATTCGACCGCGCACATGCGGCGAGGGCCGGCCGGAAGTGAGCCTGGCGGCGTCACAGAGGGCGGCCGCTCGCGACCCCAGGGTATCGGTAGGGTGCGAGCATGGCTGAATCCACCGCGTTCGAGGCCAACGAGGCGCTGTCCGACTCCGCTTACCGCGAGGCAGTGATCGACCTCCTGGGCGTGATCTCGTACGGAGAGATGTCGGCCTTCGAGCGGCTCGCCGAGGACGCCAAGCTGGCCCCGTCGCTGCAGGACAAGCTGGCGCTGGGAATGATGGCCAGCGTCCAGCTCACCAAGGTCGCGGCGCTGCACGAGCGGATCGCGGACCTGGGGGCTGATCCCTTCGAGTCGATGGAACCCTTCCGAGTTGCCCTCGACTCCTTCCACCGCCACACCGCGCCGTCCGACTGGCTCGAGGGCTTGGTGAAAGCCTTCGTCGGCGACGGCCTGGCCAATGACTTCTACCGCGAGATCGCGGTCTTCCTCGACCCGCAGACGCGGGACCTGGTCCTCTCGGCGCTGGACGACGACGGCGGGCACGCGACGTTCGTCGTCGGCAGGGTCTGTGGACTGATCGCCGCCGATCCGCCCCTCGGCGGGCGCCTCGCGCTCTGGGGTCGGCGGTTGATGGGTGAGGCGCTGACCCAGGCGCAGCGGGTCGCGGCTGACCGAGACTCGTTGACCGCGCTGCTGACGGGCAGTGTTGATCGCCCTGGCCTCGACCTCGCGGCGTTGGGGCGGATGTTCACCCGGCTCATCGACCGCCACCTGGAGCGGATGGGTGAGCTGGGGCTCGCCGGGTGACGAGCCCCTACGCCTCCGCCTGCGCCCTCACCATCGACTGGGCGCGCTGAGGCGCAGGCGTGCGACTGGTCAGTGTCGAAAGCCGACGGTGCCCAAGGCGTTGGTACCGAGCTCCAGGTAGGCGACCTTGGACGCAGGCACGATCACGCGCCGTCCCTTGGCGTCGCTGAGGGCGAGGATGCCGTCGGCGGCCACGGCGTCGGCGAGGAGCTTCTCGACCGTCTCGGCGCTCTCGTCGGTCTCCACCACGAGCTCGCGGGGGGCGTACTGGATGCCGATCTTGACCTCCACGGTCAGTCTCCTTCATTCGGTGGTGCGTGGGTGCGGTGAGATCTCAGTGGTCGTCGGTGAGCGGGTAACCGCGAATCCCGCGCCAGGCCAGGCCCGAGACCAGCGCAGTGGCCTGGTCTCGATCCAGGTCGCCCTGCTCCGAGAGCCAGAACCGCGCGCTCACCTGGGCCATTCCCACCAGGGATACGGCCAGCAGGCGCGAGGCCTGCTTCGGCAGACCGGTGTCGTCGCCGATCACTTCCGCGATTAGCTCGGCGCACTCGGAGGTGACTCGGTCCACGTGCTGGCGTACGGCGGGCTCGTTGGTCAGGTCGGACTCGAAGACCAGCCGGAAGGCGCCGGTCTCGCTGCCGACGTAGTCATAGAACGCCGCGATCGCCGCGCCGACCCGCAGCTTGTTGTCGGGTGTGGCTACCAGCGCCTGGCGGCAGTTGTCGATGATCGCGTCGCACGAGGAGTCGAGCAGGGCGAGGTAGAGGTCGAGCTTGCCGGGGAAGTGCTGGTAGAGGACGGGCTTGGAGACGCCGGCCCTCTCGGCGATGTCATCCATCGCTGCCGCGTGGTAGCCCTGGCGGACGAAGACCTCCAGCGCGGACTCCAGCAGCTGGGCTCGACGTTCCCGACGGGGGAGTCGTCCGCCGCGAGGGCGTGCTTCATCGACGTCGGAGGAGTGAGTGGGCACGGCGCGAGCCTACCCGCGGGTCCGGATGACGGGACGGCTGCGGTAGCGACTTAGGCGCACGCGGGAACATGGTGGAGCCCTGAAGCGTTCTGGCAAGACTGAGCACGACTTCGTGTGCTCGGCAGTCTTGAAGCTTCTGCACACACCCTGTACCTCAATCACGAGGAGTGACCCACCGTGAGTTTCCCCGCGCTGGTCGATCCGGCCGACGAGCTGACCATCGACGAGGTCCGCCGCTACAGCCGCCACCTGATCATTCCCGACGTCGGGATGGGTGGGCAGAAGCGCCTCAAGAACGCCAAGGTGCTCGTCATCGGAGCGGGTGGACTGGGCAGCCCGGCACTGCTCTACCTCGCGGCGGCGGGCGTCGGCACCCTGGGGATCGCCGAGTTCGACGAGGTCGACGAGTCCAACCTGCAGCGTCAGATCATCCACGGCCAGTCCGACATCGGCCGACCCAAGGCCGAGTCGGCCCGGGACGCGATCAACGAGGCCAATCCGTACGTCAACGTGGTGGTGCACCCGGAGCGACTGGACAACGACAACGTGCTCTCGGTCTTCGAGGGCTACGACCTGATCGTCGACGGCACCGACAACTTCGCGACGCGTTACATGGTCAACGACGCGGCGTACTTCCTGAAGATCCCCTACGTCTGGGGTTCGATCTACCGCTTCGACGGACAGGCCTCGGTCTTCTGGCCGCACGCGGTCGACGAGGACGGCGCGTCCGTCGAGGCGCCCTGCTACCGCTGCCTGTATCCCGAGCCGCCGCCGCCGGGGATGGTGCCCAGCTGCGCCGAGGGCGGTGTCCTCGGAGTCCTGTGCGCAAGCATTGGCTCCATCCAGGTCAACGAAGCGATCAAGGTCCTCACCGGCATCGGTGATCCAGCCGTGGGCAAGCTCGTGATCTACGACGCTCTCGAGCTGGAGTGGCGCAAGCTCAAGGTCCGCAAGGACCCGAACTGCGCACTGTGCGGTGAGCACGCGACCGTCACCGAGCTCATCGACTACGACGCCTTCTGCGGGGCGATCTCCGAGGAGGCCGCCGACGCTGCAGCCGGCTCCACGATCTCGGTCACCCAGCTCGAGGAGATGTTGAAGGAGCGCAGCGAGGGCAGCCGAGACTTCGTGCTCGTCGACGTACGCGAACCCAACGAGTACGAGATCAACCAGATCCCGGGCTCGGTGCTGATCCCCAAGGGCGAGTTCCTCAACGGCTCCGCGCTCGAGCAGCTGCCGTCGGTCGACTCGGGCACGCAGGTCGTCATGCACTGCAAGTCGGGTGTCCGATCGGCCGAGACTCTCGCCATCGTCCAGGGCGCGGGGTACGACGACGCGGTGCATGTCGGCGGCGGCGTGGTCGCCTGGGTGACCCAGATCGATCCGAGTCAGCCCAGCTACTGAGACGAACGCACCGCGCGATCGACTTTGCGACGGGCTGAACCAAGCAGAACGAATCAGACCGCCCCAGGAGAACCCTGGGGCGGTCTGGTCATTTGTGACTAGATCCGTAAACTCAGTCGTGCCGGGCCCGTTGTGCCGGTGACCCCAACCACAGCTGCACGCCCGAACCCCAGGGCAATCAGCTCCACCAGGAGGACTTCGCCTACATGACCCCCATGAAGAAGCTCACCACGCTCGCCCTCGGCACCGCCGTCGCGCTCGGCACCACGCTGGCCACCACGACGACAGCCAGCACCGCGGCCCCCACCTGGGCGCCGGCTGCCACTGCGAAGATCACCCCCGGCGTGCAGATGTACACCGACGGAGCCCAGTGCACCGCCAACTTCGTCTTCACCGACGCCACCGACAACGTCTACATCGGCTATGCCGCTCACTGCGCCGGCCTCGGCGCGGCCACCGACACTGACGGCTGCCTCAACGACTCGCTTCCCCTCGGCACCCCGGTCACCTTCAACACCGGTGGGTCGCTGATCTCCAACGGCACGCAGGTCGGCACCGGCACGCTCGTCTACAGCTCGTGGCGCACCATGCGTCAGATCGGCGAGAAGGACGCGAACACCTGCGCCTACAACGACTTCGCGCTGGTCAAGGTGAGCAACGCGGACAAGGGCAAGGTCAACCCGAGCATCCCGGTCTGGGGTGGTCCCACCGGTGTCGACACCGACGGCACCGCCGCCGGCGACCGGGTCTTCTCCTACGGCAACTCCAGCCTGCGCTTCGGCCTGAGCCCCCTGTCGCCCAAGACCGGGATCAGCCTCGGCGACAGTGCCGGCGACGGTGGCTGGACCCACCCGCTCTACACCGTGACCCCCGGCGTCCCCGGTGACTCGGGATCCGCTTTCGTCTCCGAGGACGGCGCCGCGATCGGCACCCTGTCCACGCTCGGTCTGGCCCCGCTGCCGGCGTCGAACAACATCGGCGACCTCGCGCGAGAGCTTGCCTACGCACAGGCCCACGCCGGGATCGCCGGACTGGAGCTGGCGCTGGGCACCGAGGCGTTCGACCCGATCATCTGATCGATCGACCGAACCACCCGTCCTTCGGGACATGGTCGAGGCCCCGTCCGCACTGCGCGGGCCGGGTCTCGACATATTCCGTCCCGTTCGGTACGCGACACGCCGCCAGAAGACCGAATTGGTGTACGAAACGGGACGGAATATCCCGTCGTTTCATGCGTCACGGCGGGCTAGCCTCGCAGCGTGCGCGCCGACGACAGCTACATCGAGACGGTGCTCGGCATCGTCGAGGCCATCCCGCGTGGTCGCGCCACGACGTATGGCGCCATCGCCGAGCTCGTCGGCTCCGGCCCGCGGCTGGTCGGCATGGTGCTCTCGCGCCATGGCGGGCCGGTGCCCTGGTGGCGGGTCGTGCGTGCCGACGGAACACTGCCACCGAGCCACCAGGACGAGGGGCGGGCCCACTACCTCGCGGAGGGAACTGCTCTGCGGCGATCGGGAACCACGATCGATCTCGGCACCGCGTTCTGGCAACCCGTCGACCCGGCGCGGCTCCTCGCCGCTTACGACCGCCAGCTGCGGGGCGAGGCGGAGGTCGCGATCTCGCCTTGCTGGGACACTGCCGGTCCGCTGTGGCGTGCGGTGTACGGCGACCAGGGGCTCGTCACCTACGAGGACCTGAGTGGCTACGACCTGGCCGCACTGGTCGCTGAGACGGTGGCCTACTTCTCGGCGATACCAAGGCTGCACAGCTTCGAGTGGAAGACCCGTGGGCATGACGACCTCGCGGGGCTGCACGACGTGCTGCTGGCGGCGGGCTTCGTGCCCGGGGAGGTCGAAACCGTGATGGTCGGTGAGGCGGCTGCTCTCGCGGGCGACCCGGCCGGCTCCTCGCTGCCCGCGGGCGTCGTCGTACGCCGGGTGGATGAGGACCCGGATCGGGAGCGACTCCTGGCCGCCACCTCAGCGCTCCAGGACGAGGTC